>NZ_JBSFJV010000051.1:0-57775 GCF_053598235.1 Kitasatospora sp. NPDC001159 | reverse complement strand
CCCGAACCCCACACAGGCCCCGCCGAGGCCGCCGCGACCGATCCGTCGGTGACGGGAGCGGAGCCGCTTGCTCGTTACTGACCCACGCTCCTAGGCTCTCAAAGGGCTGGCAGATGGAGGGGGCATGGGCGACGAGGTCAGGTACTTCACGCTGGTCTGTGACCACGTGCCGTACAGCGTCGTGCTGGCCGATCCCGGCGCCCGCACCATGGACGTGCTCAAGGAGATTCGCCGGCTCACCGGGCTCAGCCTGTGGCATGGCAAACTCCTCATCGGGCAGCTTCCGGCGACGGTTCTCGAAGACCAGCCCGAAGACACAGCTCGGGCAGCTGCCAGCGCTCTTCGCGCCGTTGGCGCTGTCGCTCATGCCGTTGAGCAGACCGCCTAAGGACCCGTCCGCTGCCCACTGCGTTGCAGTCGTCCCACTCGTTGCATGGCTGGTCAGGGTGGTACGGGTGGTGATCCAGGGACGCTAGGACTCGTTGCAGGGAAGCAACCCGTCCCCGCCCTGAGCTGGGCGGGGACGGGTGGTACGGGTGGTGGTGGGTCAGGTGCCGGTAGCGGGTTGCTCGACGGGCTCCGGGCAGTAGCGGCTCCAGGGGTCGACGAAGCTGTTGCGGGTGAAGCCCTTGCGCTGGGTGTCGCGGTCGAAGCGGATGTTCGCCGAGCTGATGCCGTAGTCCTTGAGGAGGAGCTGCAGGCCGCGTGCGGTCAGGCCGTTGATGCCGTGCTCGGCCCAGGGTGCCTCGCTGTCGGCGTTCAGGGCGGTCAGGAGGTGCTCGGTGGACAGGGCGTCCGGGTTGCCGCCTGCGGCGAAGACGCGCCGGATGTCGGCCAGAATCCTGGTCTTCAGGCCGCCGTCCTCGTCCTGCCCGGACTCGTGAGCGGTCATGGCACGGCAGGCCGCTCGGGCGCGCGCGGGCCACTCGCCTCCGGCGAGGTCGGCGACCGCCACCAGGGGCTCCCAGGTGTCCGCCGCACGGTCTTCGACCGGCATCGGTGGCTCCATGTCGGCTGCCGTGTCAGTCAGGGGCGCCAGCCAGGCTCGAAGGCCGTTGCGGGTGCGGTGCAGGGCTGGGGTGTCCCGCTTGGAGCGGAACGCGGCGACCTGCTCGCCCGGTGCGCGGCGGCGCATGCGGATGACAACCGAGCGGTCCATGATCGTGTCCGGGAGGTCGCCGATACCGGCCAGGGCCGCCATGGCGAAGGTGGGGAACTTCATCGGCTTGTGGTCGGGTCCGGACACCCGCAAGGTGGGCCGGTTCCGCTGGTGACCGGCGTTGAGCAGACCGCGCAGGTCCTCGTTCTTCTCCGCGGCCTTGATGCTGCCGAACAGGGTGTCCGCCTCGTCCACCAGCAGGGTGGGCGGCTTGTCGGTGATCGACCGGAAGATGGCGGCCGGGGTGGCGTTGACCGTGATCAGCGGGTCGTGGACCGTCTCGGTGATCACGTCGAGCAGCCGCGACTTCCCGCACCGCTTGGCCGGGCCGATCACCGCCAAGCGCGGAGCGTGCTGCCACGCGGGCTGCAAGTGCGTGGCGGCCACCCACAGGGTCACCGCGTCCAGCGCGTGGGCGGACGGCAGGATGACGAACCGGGCGATGGCTGACCGTAGTTCGGACAGCAGTTCCGCGCCCGGGGTGGGCGGGCTGACCGGACTGACCGGGTCAGTGACCGGCTCGGTTGTGACCTGGTCGGTCAGGGCACCGGGCGCCCGGTCAGTCCGTTCGGTCAGTACGCCGTTCTGACCGACCGCTGGCCGGTAGTGACCGGGTTGACCGGGGATGGCAACGGCGGGCCAGCCCTCCGCCGGGTCTCCCGACGCAGGCTGGCGGGAAGTAGAGTTCACGGTGAAGCTCCTCGCTGGTGCGCACGACCTCGACCGTCGCGCTGCCACCGGTTGAACTGATTCGCTGATCTGGGGACTTCGCCCGGTCCTCGGTGTTGGTAGCACCGAGGGCCATCGCGTTCCCGGCACGCCGACCCGCCGAGCCGACTTGGCTCAACTCGCAGGCGGGTGGAGTGCGTTGCGCCGGTTTGTGACCGTCGGGCGACGCGCCGATACGACCGCCCTGGCGGAAGATCCACTGCTCCGGCGGCAGTCCTCCCACGGCAGACAAGCTCGTGGTTCGACCTGCAGCCTTGTCGTCACGCAGCCGCACCGTCCGGCGCGACGTCGATGCCCAGCAGCCGCAGGAGGTCTGCGGTGATCACCCGGTACTTCTTGCCCAACCGCAGCACACGGCACGGGTAGGCGTCCCGCCTCGCCAGCTCGTAGCCCTTGCTGCGGCCAAGGCCGATGGCGCGGTTGGCGGTGTCCAGGTCGATGGCGGCCGGCAACGCGAGCAGCTCCGCCCGGCTCATGCCCGTGAGCTCCTGGTTGCCCGTCTCAGTTCGCACAGCTGTCTCCATTCACAGGGGGCGAGCCCCGGTCGGCAGCCCCGGCAAGTCCGGGATCGAGGAGCAGCTTGCACCGCAATAAAGTGTCGATATGACACACGACGAAGTGGAATCTTGGTCGACACAGGTCACGAGAACCGTGATCGCCGAGGTTCGTAGGCGCCGGAAGGAGCTGGGTATGACCGCACAGGACCTGGCCGACGCCTGTGACGAGCTGGGCCACCCCATCCCGCGCAACGTCATCGCGAACTGGGAGTCCGGGCGCCGGCTGACCCTCACCGTCCCGGAACTGCTCGTGCTCGCCCAGGCGGTCGACACGCCGCCGGCCGCCCTGGTCTTCCCCCTCGGCGGGAGCACCAACGTGGACTGCCTGCCGCACGAGAGCCGAGACCCGTGGACGGCGTTCAGCTGGTTCACCGGCGAGGACCTGGACTTCGGAGACGCGGCCGTGTTTCGCGAGTACGCAAGCGTCGAGCACCGCATCCGGACCGGGCACCACGACGCCTGGCAGCTCCAGTTCTCCGGCGCGAGGGAGGACTGGCCGCACGGCGCAGAAGCCAAGTTCGGCCACCTCGTGAAGGCCATTCGCTCGGAGCTCGTGCCGATCCGGCACCGCATGCGCGAGCTGGGGCTGACTCCCCCTCCGCTCCCCAGTCACCTCGCATTCCTCGACACCAACCACAAGGACGACCAGATGAAGGAGGGAACCCCGTGAAGGGCTCCACCTACCACCGCTGCTACTGCCGGGACGCCGACACCGGCAAACCGCTCGGCAAGGCCTGCCCGAAGCTCAGCAGCCGCAAGCACGGTTCCTACGCGGTCCGCCGGGAGCTACCCAACCGCGAGGACGGCTCACGCCGGTCCTTCAACCGCTCCGGCTATGAATCCCGGAAGACCGCCCAGGCCGATCTCGACCAGGTGCGCGAGCTGCTGCACATCCCGGACGCGGACGATCCCGAGGGCCTCGCGCAGATAGCCGACCTGCTGGAGAAGGTCGCCCACGAGAAGGCGCCGCTGCCCGACGTCGAGGAGACCCGTCGCCGGCTCGCCTCCGGCCAGGACCTCCAGAACCGGCTGACGGTCGGCGAGTGGCTCGACCAGTGGCTGGCGGGCAAGCGCGGCCGACAGACCGCGATCAGCCGGGACGAGAGCAGCATCCGGCTCTACCTCAAGCCGCGGATCGGCCACATACGGCTCGACCGCCTTCGGGTCCGGCATCTGGAGGAGATGTTCGCGGCCATCGAGGAGGAGAACGTCGAGATCGCCGAGGCGAACGCCCAGCGGCGAGCCGCCATCGACGAACTGGCGCAGATCCCCTGGAAGGGGCGGGAGTTCCGCGCGCAGCGCAAGGCCCTCAAGGCCGCCATCGCCGAGATGGAGCCGTTCCGCCGGACTGTCAGTGCCGCGACCTGCCAGCGGATCCGCTCCATGCTCCGGGCCGGCCTCAACGCCGCGATCCGGCGGCAGATCATCACCTTCAACCCGGCATCCCACGTCGAGCTGGAGTCCGCGAAGCGCCCCAAGCCGCTCGTGTGGACGGAGGAGCGGATCGAGCACTGGGAGCTCACCGGCGAGCGACCGTCGCCGGTGATGGTCTGGACTCCGGAGCAGACGGGCGCTTTCCTCGACCACGCCGCCGGGGACCGCCTGTACGCGCTGTTCCACCTCATCACCTTCCGAGGGCTCCGGCGTGGCGAGGCGTGCGGCCAGCGGTGGGCCGACACCAACCTGAAGTCGGGACTCCTCACCGTGGCGAAGCAGCTCGTCGTGGACGGCTGGCAGGTCTACGAGGACGACCCCAAGACCGATGCGGGTGCCCGCACCATCGCGCTCGACTCCGAGACGGTGGCCGTCCTGGAGGCGCACCGCGAACGGCAGCGGGCCGACCACGAGGAGTGGGGCACGGCCTGGGTCGAGACAGGCCGGGTCTTCACCAAGGAGAACGGCGAGTGGTTGCACCCGACCGCCGTGACCGACCGCTTCCGCGAGCTGGCCGAGGAGGCCGGCCTGCCGCCGATCCGGCTGCATGATCTCCGGCACGGCGCGGCCACGCTCGCTCACGCGGCGGGCGCAGACCTGCACTCGATCAAGGAGATGCTCGGCCACTCCTCGATCGGCATCACCTCGGACACGTACACGACCCTGCTCCCGCAGGTCGACCGGGCGATCGCAGAGGCGGCGGCCCGGCTTGTCCCCCGAGCGAACAGGCCGCGCAAGGTTGCCCAGTCCGCGGCGGCAACCGACCCGACCAGGCCATCCGCTCACGCATCGCTCACGCAAACGGCCTCGGACGAGAAGTCCGAGGCCGGTGATCAAGCCCCCAGAAGGCCAAACCTGCAGCTCATCAGGGGTGGAAACGAGAGCCCCCTGTCGGGTTCGAACCGACGACCCCCGCTTTACAAGAGCGGTGCTCTGGCCAGCTGAGCTAAGGAGGCACGGTGGCCGTCCGCGATGGATCACGGCGGCACCGGGGGCAGTCTACCGGGCCGGGGTGGCGGGGTGGAGGGATATCCGGGGTTGGCGGGGCGGGTGGGCGTGATGGAACCGATGCCGAAAACGGGGCGGAGGGGGCTGACAAGCGGCGAAAGCGCAGGTAGCGTCGCCGGGAGTCGGTTCGCATAGTGGTTCAGACCACTGACGGACCGGCGGATACGACCCCCCCTTTACTCGGATCGTCCGGCACGTTCCTGCCGGTGAAGGAGAGCACAACCATGGCTTCTGTCACGTACGACCAGGCGACCCGCATCTACCCCGGGGCGACCAAGCCCTCGGTGGACGCGCTGGACCTGGAGATCGCGGACGGCGAGTTCCTCGTTCTGGTCGGCCCGTCGGGCTGCGGCAAGTCGACCAGCCTGCGCATGCTGGCCGGCCTGGAGGACGTCAACAGCGGCGCCATCCGGATCGGCGACCGGGACGTCACCCACCTACCGCCGAAGGACCGGGACATCGCCATGGTGTTCCAGAACTACGCGCTCTACCCGCACATGACCGTCGCCGAGAACATGGGCTTCGCGCTCAAGATCGCCGGCGTCAACAAGGCGGACATCCGCACCAAGGTCGAGGAGGCGGCGAAGATCCTCGACCTCACCGACTACCTGGACCGCAAGCCGAAGGCGCTCTCCGGCGGTCAGCGCCAGCGCGTCGCGATGGGCCGCGCGATCGTCCGCCAGCCGCAGGTCTTCCTGATGGACGAGCCGCTGTCGAACCTGGACGCCAAGCTCCGCGTCTCGACCCGCACCCAGATCGCCGGCCTGCAGCGCCGCCTGGGCATCACCACGGTGTACGTCACCCACGACCAGACCGAGGCGCTCACCATGGGCGACCGGGTCGCGGTGCTCAAGGACGGCCTGCTGCAGCAGGTCGACACCCCGCGCAACATGTACGACAAGCCCGCCAACCTCTTCGTGGCCGGCTTCATCGGCTCGCCGGCCATGAACCTGGTCGAGGTGCCGCTGGTGGACGGCGGCGTGAAGTTCGGCGGCTCGGTCGTCAACATCTCGCGCGAGAACCTGGCCGGCGCCGGCTCCGACAAGACGGTGATCGTCGGCATCCGCCCCGAGCACTTCGAGATCGTCCCGGCCGGCGGCATCGAGGGCGTCGCGGTGACCGTGAACGTGGTCGAGGAGCTCGGCTCGGACGGCTTCGTCTACGGCACCACCCAGATCGGCGGTGTGGACAAGGACCTGGTCGTCCGCGTGCCCGGCCGCCAGATCCCGACCCGCGGCGAGACCATCCACGTCGTGCCGATCGCGCAGGAGACCCACGTCTTTGCCACCAGCACCGGTGTGCGCCTGAGCGTCTGCGACTGACGCGGACTGACGCGCCAGCGCACCACCTCGGCGGAGCCCGTCGGACCCTCCCCGGTCCGGCGGGCTCCGCCCGTACACCCCCACGTCAACACGATGCAGGGACAAACCCGGACACCGCATCACTCGATGGTGTAACGGAGGGCGATCCAGCCCGTACCCACCGCTACTCTCCTGAGGGTGAAGCAGCTTGTGCGCCGTATCGGCCAGACCGTCGCCCTGACCCTGCCGGTCGTCCTGGTGACCACCGGCACCCTCGCCGTGACCCGGGTCCCGTGGGCCCCACCGACCGGGCTCGACCAGCAGGTCGTGGCGGCGTCCAGCGGCGACGGCGCCGGGATCGGGCGTTCCTCCGCCGCCACCACCAAGACGGACGGGCTGGCCCCGCAGGAGTCCCTGCGGGTGGCGCTGCTGGACGAGCTGCGCGCCAAGAACCCGTCGGCCGCGCTGGACCTGCTGGAGCGCTCGATGCGCGAGCAGCCCTCGCTCACGCCGTACTGCACCTCGCTGGCGACCGAGCTGGGCAAGGCCGCGGTGCGCAAGTACCAGGGCGACGTCCAGCGAGCCCGCTCCTTCGCCCGCCCGGTCTGCGACGGCTCCTTCACGGCGGGCGTCGTCGGCTGACGGTCGACGACGGTGGGCTGACGAAGGAGGCCACAGGCGCCTTATCGTTCGGGCATGACCGCTGACTCCGGCCCGACCGCCGACCTCGTGTCCCCGCAGTCCCACCAGTCCCGGCCGACCACGACACCCGTCACCCAGGCCGTCATCCTGGCCGGCGGACAGGGCTCCCGGCTGCGCCCCTACACGGACGACCGCCCCAAGCCGCTGGTCGAGATCCCGGGGACGGGCACTCCGATCCTCGGCCACCAGCTGGCCTGGCTGGCCGCCGAGGGCGTCACCGACGTCGTGGTGTCCTGCGGGCACCTCGCCGACGTGCTGGAGGAGTGGCTCGACAGGGCGGACCTGCCGCTGCGGGTCCGTACGGTGGTCGAGGCGGAGCCGCTCGGACGCGGCGGCGGCCTCAAGTACGCGGCCACGGCACTGTCCCGCCCGGACGAGCCCTGGTACGCCACCAACGGCGACATCTGGACCCGCTTCAGCCTGCGCGACATGGCCGCCTTCCACCACGAGCGGGACGCCGTCGCGACGCTCGCGCTGGCCCGGCCGCGGATCCCCTGGGGCGCCGTGGAGACCGACCAGTTCGGCAACGTGCTGGACTTCATCGAGGCCCCGCCCTCACCCTTCCTGATCAACGCCGGCCTGTACGTGTTCAGCCCGGAGTTCGCCGAGCTGCTGCCGGACGTGGGTGACCACGAGCGCACCACCTTCCCCCAACTCGCCCGCGGCAAGCGGCTGGCGGGCTACCAGCTGCCGCAGGGCGTGTACTGGCGCGCCATCGACACGGCCAAGGACCTCACCGAGGCGGCCAAGGAGCTCGCCGCGCACCGCGACATCTCCCGCTGACGGCACGACGGCCGGGTGCTCCCCATGGAGCACCCGGCCGTCGTGCCGGGGGACGGGAACGGGACCTCAGGTCGCCGTCGGCGTCCCCGGCCGGGAGGAGTTCCCGCCGCCGGACAGGTCGGCCAGCGGGCCGCTGCCCAGTACCCCGCCGAGCAGCCCAGAACCGTTGCTCGGGCTCGGCTTGGACGCGGCCCCCGAGCCTCCGGCGGCCGGGGTACCGCGCTGGGCCGGCGCGGAGCCGCCCGCGGAGCCCGCGGACGGGGCCGCCGACGCCGGGGAGGAGCCCGCCCCGGTCTCCGCCTTGCCGGAATGCTTGCCGCTCGACGCGGCACCGGTCGACTTGGCACCGGGGGCGCTGGACGAGGCGGTCGCGCTCGGCGTCGGGTTGGCCGGGCGCGGGGCGGCGGGCGAGGGCGAGGTGGACGTGCCCTGGCCGCCCGGGGCGCCGGACGGGCTGCCCGACGGCCAGACCGGGGTGCCGTAGTCGGTGGCCGGGCGGGCCGGTGCCTGGTGCGGCCGGGCACCGGTGCGGACGGCCGCGCCCAGTATCGAGCCGAGCAGCAGGGTCAGGCCGACCACGACGGTGGTGACCACCGCGCCCCGACGCAGCACCCGGCGGCGCAGCGCGCCCGGCGCGCCCGCGCCGACGCGGCGCCAGGCCTCCAGGTTGAGCCGCCCGTCCAGTGAGGCGAACGGCGCCCCGGCGATCAGCAGCGGGCTCCACGCCGCGAGGAAGATCAGGTCCGGCGTGTCGTAGACCGGCACGGCCCGCCAGCTGACGGTGAACAGCAGCGCCGCGGAGAGCAGCATCGCCGCCCCGGCCGCGAGCCGCTGCCACAGGCCCAGGATGGTCAGCACGCCGGCCACGATCTCGGTGAACGACACCACCAGGCCGGAGCCCACCGGGTGCGCCATCGCGAACGTGAGCAGCGGCTCGGCGACCTTCCACGGGTGCAGCGAGGAGAGCCAGCGCATCATCGAGCCGCGCTCGCCGCCGTCGAAGTACACCGGATCGCAGAGCTTGCTGAACCCGGCGTAGACCGAGAGCGAGCCCAGCACCGCGCGCAGCGGCAGCAGCACCAGGCCGAGGTCGACCCGGCGGCCGGGGTACCAGGGCTGCTTGCCCTCGGCCTCGGCGGCGGAGACCTCGGGCAGCTCGCCGCTCGGGGTCCAGCCGTGCGGCTCGCCGACCGGGCCGACGCCCGCGTCGGTGGCGGTGCCGGTGCCCTCGCGCGACTGGCGCGGGACGGTCCGGGCTCCGGCGTAGGCCGGGAGCACCCGGGTGCCCGCCTCGGCCAGGCCGATACCGCCGCCGGTCGGGGAGCCGTTCTGGCGCACCGCCTCCAGCAGCCGGGTGGCCGCGAGGTCCCCGGGGGCCGCCTGGCCGGTCCAGGTGACGGCGGTGACCCGGCCCTTGCGGCGTGGCGCACCGCCGGCCCCGACCAGTGCCGGGACGGCGGAGGCGGGCACGACGACCTGCGGGGTGACCAGCGGACGGCGGATCAGGCCCTGGCCGGCGTACGGGTCGCCGAACGCGGCGCCGCTGGACAGCAGTCCGGCCGGGGCCTCGATCAGCGGCGCCGTCGGGGTGCCGAGCCGGAGCCGGAAGCTCGCCTGGGTGCTGCTGAGGCGCGCCGGGTCCGACGGCACCTTGACGGTGTCGAGCCCGGGGCCCGCGTCTATCCCGGTGCTGCCGCCGCCGAACAGGGGGCGCCGAGGTGTTCTGGTGTCCACGCCCGTCTAACCGGGCGACGGCCGCTTTGGACACTCTCCCGGGTGGATGTCCGGCGCAAACTTGAAGTGATCACGAGAAAAGCGATCGGGCCCGGTCGGGCCCGATCGCTTTTCACTCGGATCGCAGAGAATTCAGAAGATCGCCTGCGGAAAGAGCGCCTGGCGTGCTCAGCGCTTGGCGCGCAGCCGCGCGGCCTCGTACAGCACGATGCCCGCCGCGACACCGGCGTTCAGCGACTCGGTCAGCCCGGACATCGGGATCCGCACCCGCATGTCACAGGTCTCCGAGACCAGCCGGGACAGGCCCTTGCCCTCGCTGCCCGCGACGATCACGACCGGGCCGGTCAGCAGCTCCAGGTCGCCCAGCTCGGCCTCGCCGTCGGCGGCCAGGCCGACCACCATCAGACCGGCCTTCTGGTAGGCCTCCAGGGTGCGGGTCAGGTTGGTGGCGCGGGCCACGGGCAGCCGGGCCGCGGCACCGGAGGAGGTCTTCCAGGCACCGGCGGTCATGCCGGCCGCGCGGCGCTCGGGGATGACCACGCCGTGCGCGCCGAAGGCGGCGGCGGAGCGGACCACGGCGCCCAGGTTGCGCGAGTCGGTGACCCCGTCCAGGGCGATGATCAGCGCGTCCTGGCCGGCGTCGGCGGCCTCCTCCAGCAGGTCCTCGGGGTGCGCGTACTCGTACGGCGGGACCTGCAGCACCAGGCCCTGGTGGTTGAGCCCGCCGGTCATCTGGTCCAGCTGCGGGCGCGGGGCCTCCATCAGCGGGATGCCGCGGTCGTTGGCGGCCTGGAAGGCCTCGCGCACGCGGTCGTCGGTGTCGATGAACTGCTGGACGTACAGCGCGTTGGCGGGGACGCCGCCCTGCAGGGCCTCGACCACCGAGTTGCGACCGAAGACCAGCTCGGCGCTGCCCGCGCCGCCGCGGCCGCCGCGACCGCCGGCCCCGGCCCGGCGCATGCCGGCCCGGGCCTTGGCGTCCCGCTCGCGCTTCAGCGCGGCGTTGGCGGCCCGCTGCTTGGGGTGGCCCTTGCGCTCCTCACCGGGCGGGGTCGGGCCCTTGCCCTGCAGCGCCTTCCGGCTGTGCCCGCCGGTACCGACAGACGCACCCTTCTTGGATCCGGGGTTGCGGCGGTTCCTGCGCTGGCTGTTGCCGGCCATGGCTGTACTTCCTGTCTGTCCGGCATGCCCGGCCGCTCCGCTCGGTGCGGCGGCGGCCGACGGCATGCGCTACGTCATGCGGGAGGGCCGCACCGGTCCGGCACGGCCCACCCATCACCCCGATCGTCAGATGGGGTTACTGGCTGTTGATCGTCCAGCGCGGGCCGGACGGGGTGTCCTCAATGGCCAGCCCGGCCAGGCCGAGCTGGTCGCGGATGGCATCCGCGGTGGCGAAGTCCTTGCGCTCACGCGCCGCCTGCCGCTGGTCCAGGACCAGGCGGACCAGCGAGTCGACCACGCCGTGGAGGTCCTCGCCACGCTCCGCCCCGGCCCAGTGCGGGTCGAGCGGGTCGAGGCCCAGTACACCGAGCATCGCACGGACCTCGGCCAGTCGCGCCACCACGCTCTCCTCGTCGTCCGCGTTCAGGGCGCCGTTGCCCTGACGGACGGCGGTGTGCACGACGGCGAGCGCCTGCGGCACACCGAAGTCGTCGTCCATCGCCTCGGCGAAGGCCGGCGGCACCTCGGGCGCCGCGTCGACCCTGCCGCAGCGCTCGACGGCGCGCTGGATGAAGCCCTCGATCCGGCCGAACCCGGCCTCGGCCTCGCGCAGCGACTCCTCGCTGTACTCGATCATCGAGCGGTAGTGCGGGGCGCCCAGGTAGTAGCGGAGCACGATCGGCCGCCAGCGCTGGACCATCTCGGAGACCAGCACCGAGTTGCCCAGCGACTTGCTCATCTTCTCGCCGGCCATGGTGACCCAGGCGTTGTGCGCCCAGAAGCTGGCGAAGTCGTCGCCGTAGGCCCTGGACTGGGCGATCTCGTTCTCGTGGTGCGGGAAGATCAGGTCCAGCCCGCCGCCGTGGATGTCGAAGGCCGGGCCCAGGTACTTGTGGGCCATCGCCGAGCACTCCAGGTGCCAGCCCGGACGGCCGCGGCCCCACGGGGTCTCCCAGCTCGGCTCGCCCGGCTTCGCGGTCTTCCACATCGCGAAGTCGCGCTGGTCGCGCTTGCCGGTCTCGCCCTCGCCCTCGGGCTGGCGCAGGTCGCCCAGCTTCTGGTTGGAGAGCGCGAGGTAGTCGGGGTACGACTTCACGTCGAAGTAGACGTTTCCGTCGGCCGCGTAGGCGTGGCCCTTCTCGATGAGCCCCTGCATCATCTCGATCATCTCGGGGATGTGCCCGGTGGCCCGCGGCTCGACGGTCGGCGGCAGGCAGCCGAGCGCGTCGTAACCCTCGTTGAAGGCGCGCTCGTTCTCGTAGCCGATCTGCCACCACGGCGTGCCGAGCTCGCGCTCCTTGGCGATGATCTTGTCGTCGATGTCGGTGACGTTGCGGACGAAGGTCACCTGGTAGCCGCGGTAGGCGAACCACCGCTGCATGATGTCGAAGTTGAGGTAGGACCGGACGTGCCCGATGTGTGGCGCCGACTGGACGGTAGCGCCGCACAGGTAGATCGAGACACAACCCGGTACAAGCGGGACGAAGTCGCGTACCTGGCGGGTGCTGGTGTCGTACAGACGAATGCTCACAGCGTCAAGCGTAGTGGGCGGCGGGGGGTGCCCCACGACATTCCCCGGGAATGACGGGCCGCACCCCCGGGGAAACGCGACTCGGCCGTGCCGGTCAGATGCCGCCGACCACCTTGCGCGGGCTGAGCCGGACGACCACCCGGACGTCGTCCGGGCCGTCCCAGGTGTAGGCGTCCACGCCGCGGTACTTGGCGGCCAGCTCGTTGATCAGCTCCCGGCCGCCCTCGGTGGTCATCGTCACCGAGCCGCGCGCCTCCAGGTACTCGTACGGGCTCTCCGGCGGGTTGATCACCAGCGAGACGCGCGGGTCCTTCACCAGGTTGAGGTGCTTGCGGCGGCCCTCGACCGTGGAGAACAGGATGTCGTCGCCGTCCCGCTTGACCCAGACCACGGAGGACTGGGGGCTGCCGTCGGGCTGGATCGTGGAGATCACGGCGAAGCTCTTGCCGTCGAGCAACGCCTTGGCCTTGTCGGAAAGTTCGACTCCCATCGGAAACCTCTTCTCGTCGGCGGCGGTACGGACCCGGGGCGAGCTCCGCGCGGGCCCGTATCGCACACTATCGATCCGGGCCCCCGCAGCACCTGGTGAACACCCGTCAGCGGCCGGGTATTTCCGCCCCGCCGACCGACACCCCGCTCAACGCCGTTCGTACACCAGGGCGGTGGCGATCGCGGCCAGCCCCTCGGCCCGGCCGGTCAGGCCCAGGCCGTCGGTGGTGGTGCCGGAGACCGAGACCGGCGCACCGGCCGCCTCGGACAGCGCGGCCTGCGCCTCGGCCCGGCGCTTGCCGATCTTCGGCCGGACACCGATCACCTGCACCGCGACGTTGCCGATCTCGAAGCCCGCCTCGCGGACCAGCCGGGCCGCCTCGCAGAGCAGCTTCACCCCGGAGGCACCGGCCCACTCCGGGCGGTCGGTGCCGAAGTGGGCGCCCAGGTCGCCGATTCCGGCGGCCGAGAACAGCGCGTCACAGGCGGCGTGCGCGGCGACGTCCGCGTCCGAGTGCCCGGAGAGCCCGAACTCGGCGTCCGGCCACTCCAGTCCGGCCACCCAGAGCGGGCGGCCGGCCTCGAAGGCGTGCACATCGGTACCGATCCCGACCCGGGGGATCAACGGCTCAGTAGGCATCGGCGGCCCTCCGGCGGGCGAGTACGGCCTCGGCGAGTACGAGGTCCAACGGACGGGTGACCTTGAACGCCTCCTCGTGGCCGGGCACCACGACGACCCGGCCGCCGTAGCGCTCCACCAGGCCGGCGTCGTCGGTGACGGCCGGGGCGTCGGCGCCGCCCGCGGCCTCCTCGGCCAGCGCCTTGGCGTGCACCTCGACCAGGGTGGCCCGGTCGAAGCCCTGCGGGGTCTGCACCGCGCGCAGGGTGGCCCGCTCGGGCGTGTCGACGACCGGCTCGGGACGGCCCGGGTTCGGCTCGACCCGCTTCACGGTGTCGGCCAACGGCACCGCGGGCACCACCGCCTCGGCCCCGGCCCGGACGGCGGCCGCGACGGCGTCCACCACCTCGACCGGGACGAGCGGGCGGGCCGCGTCGTGCACCAGGACGATCTCCACGTCCTCCGGGATCGCGGCCAGGCCGAGCCGGACCGACTCCTGGCGGGTCGCGCCGCCGGCCACCACCCGGATGTCCTTGCCGTCCAGCCCGTGGCTGTCCAGCAGGGCGACCACCTCGGCCACCCCGTCGGCGGGCGCGGCGACCACGACCAGGCCGACCGCCCGGCTGCGCGCCAGCGCCCGTACGGCGTGCACCAGGAGAGGCACACCGCCCAGTTCCCGCAGGGCCTTCGGGGCTCCGGGCCCCAGCCGCTCACCGCGTCCGGCGGCGGGCACCACTGCTGCTGCGACTGCTGCTGAGGCGTTCAGGTTTCACTCCTTCGGCGAAGTGGGTATGGCCTTGGCGTGCCCGGCGGGCGCCCGGGCCCCTTCCGAAGAACCACGGTCCACTGCCCGCCGCACAACTCCGCAGAAACGGTCTTGCAGGCCTGGACCGGCTCGGGCGGGAGGCGTCGTCCGGACACGCCTCAGCGCCCGAAGTGCCACTGCACCACCCCTGGACGCTTCGTCCTGGGAGCGGCACGCCGGCACCGGGCGCTGTTAGCGGTGGGCGGCAGCCCGACTGCGCTACGAGGCGAGGACCTCGTCGAGCAGCGTCTCCGCCTTGTCCTCGTTGGTGTTCTCCGCCAGCGCGAGCTCGCTGACGAGGATCTGGCGCGCCTTCGCGAGCATCCGCTTCTCGCCGGCCGAGAGGCCGCGCTCGCGCTCGCGACGCCAGAGGTCGCGCACAACCTCGGCGACCTTGATAACGTCGCCCGAGGCGAGCTTCTCCAGGTTCGCCTTGTAGCGACGGGACCAGTTGGTCGGCTCTTCGGTGTACGGTGCGCGCAGCACCTCGAAGACCCGGTCCAGACCCTCCTGGCCGACCACATCGCGCACGCCGACGAACTCCGCGTTCTCGGCGGGCACGCGGAGCGTCAGGTCTCCCTGCTGCACCTTGAGCACCAGGTAGGTCTTGTCCACACCTTTGATCTGGCGAATTTCGATGGCCTCGATCAGCGCGGCCCCGTGATGGGGGTAGACCACCGTGTCGCCAACCTTGAACGTCATGTGACAGGACCCCTTCCGTGGCTTTCCAGAATAACACGCCTCGCGGCGCACCCGAAGGGCGTTTTCGCAGGTCAGGGCCGGTCTCGGGGCTTGACAAGGACCCCCATGACGTGCTGCGACCGATGTTCGAGACGGGCTTCCCGCAGGTCGGAGGCGGTTCCGGCTCTCGACGAAACCCTTGCGCAACACCCCTGCGGCCGTGATTGGATCTTGAGCTTTCGCCGTCTTTCGAGCCGTGACACGATCGTTATTCGATCTTGGTCGAAGCTTGTCCCCGCCGCGACCCGGACATGACATCAGTACGGCCGGACGGCCCCGGAGCGGCCCCGGGAGTGCGACACGGGGACCACCCCGTGAGGAGCGCATAAGTGAGGTCGATAATCTGAGACCTGACCTGTCGACACGTGACCTAGGGAGAAGCCGCCGCCGTGAGCCGCAGCCTTCGACGCGGCAGCATCGCCGCTATCGCCGCCATCGCCATCGCCTCGCTGTCGTCCTGCGCCGCAAGCAACACGCCGGACACACTGCAGATCAAGCCCGACAGCGCGGCGGCGACCATCGGGACGAACCTCCGGCTGAACAACATCGTGGTCGTCACCGGGGTGGGTACCTCGGGTGACTACACGGGCCCCGCCAACGTGGTCGTCAACATCTCCAACACGGCCGCCGTCCCGGCCGAGCTGCAGTCGATCACCGTCGGCACCGGCAGCGCCACCCTCGCGGACGCCGCGGGTGCCCCGCTGTCCGGCATCGTCGTCCCGGCCGGCGGCTCGGTGTCGATCGGCGGCCAGGGCAACCCGTCCGCCACCGTCGCCCCGGCCTCCGTGCACATCGGCGGCTTCGCCACCACCACCTTCACCTTCAAGGACGGCCAGAAGGTCGACGCCCAGGCCGGCGTGAGCCCGGCCGCAGGCCTCTACACGGGCTTCGGCCCGACCCCGGCGGCCGTCCCGACCCCGGCGGCCCTCCCGACCAAGAGCGCCATCCCGGGCTCCCCGGCCGCGACCGCCCCGGCGGCCACCCCGTCGGCCGGCGCCACCATCCCGGGCGTCACCGGCACCCCGGCGGCCGGCGCCACCACCGGTGCGGCCGCTCCGCTCGTTCCCGCCACCCCGTCGGCGACCGCTCCGGCCGCCCACTGACGCAGCACACCGCCCCCCGCGGGCCCTTCCCGGGCCGGCGGGAGGCCGCTCACGCGGAAGGCCCCCGCCGGCCGGTGCCGGCGGGGGCCTTCCGCGTCCGTACGTTTCCGCGGTCCACGGCTTACGGCTTACGGCTCGAACTTGTAGCCGAGGCCGCGAACGGTGACCAGGTAGCGCGGCGCGCCCGGGTCGGGCTCGATCTTGGCCCGCAGGCGCTTCACGTGGACGTCCAGGGTCTTGGTGTCGCCGACGTAGTCCGCGCCCCAGACCCGGTCGATCAGCTGCATGCGGGTGAGCACCCGGCCCGCGTTGCGCAGCAGCATCTCCAGCAGGTCGAACTCCTTGAGCGGCAGCTCGACCTTGGCGCCGTCCACGGTCACCACGTGCCGGTCCACGTCCATCCGGACCGGGCCCGCCTCCAGGGCACCCGGGCCGCCACCGTTGTCGCCCGCGCCGCCGTCCTCGCCGCGGCGGCGCAGCACCGCGCGGATCCGGGCGACCAGCTCACGGGTGGAGTACGGCTTGGTGACGTAGTCGTCAGCGCCTATCTCCAGCCCGACGACCTTGTCGATCTCGCTGTCCTTGGCGGTCACCATGATCACCGGGACGTTGGAGCGCACCCGGAGCTGGCGGCAGACCTCGGTGCCCGGCAGGCCCGGCAGCATCAGGTCGAGCAGGACGAGGTCCGCGCCATTGCGTTCGAACTGCTCCAGGGCGTCGGGGCCGGTGGCGGCGACGGCCACCTCGAAGCCCTCCTTGCGGAGCATGTACGAGAGGGCGTCGCTGAACGACTCCTCGTCCTCGACCACCAGTACTCGGGTCACGATCAGGCCTCCGGGGCGCGCTGGGTTGTGGTTGTCAGGGTTTCTTCCCGCTCCCCGGCGGGGAGCGAACGGGCCGTACCGTGCGTACGGTCCGCGGTGACGGTTCGGGGTGCGGCGGCGGGCCGGGCGGTGTGGTCGCCGGGTTCGCCGTCGAGTCCGTCGGTGTCGAGTCCGTCGGTGTCGAGGTCCTCGTCGATCCGGCCGTCGTCGAATTCGTCGTCGGCGGGCGCCTGTCCGGCGGGCAGGCGGACGGTGAAGGTCGAACCCTGGCCCTCGACGCTCCACACCGAGACGGTGCCGCCGTGCGAGGCGGCGACGTGCTTGACGATGGACAGGCCGAGGCCGGTCCCGCCGGTCTGCCGGGATCGGGCCGGGTCGACCCGGTAGAAGCGCTCGAAGACCCGCTCGCGGTCCTTCTCGGAGATGCCGATGCCCTGGTCGGTCACCGAGATCTCGATCAGCTCGCCGTCCGCCTCGCCGAGCGCCGCGGCGCTGGAGATCCGGCGGGTGGCGATCGCCACCCGGGTGCGGGGCGGGCTGTAGTTGACGGCGTTCTCCACCAGGTTGCCGAGCGCGGCGGCGAGCTGGCCGCGGTTGCCGTGCAGGTAGAGCCCGGCGATGCCGCCGGCCGCGATCAGGATCTGCTTGGCGGCGGCCTGCTGGCGGCAGCGGTCGATCGCCTCGGCGATCAGCTCGTCCACCGCGACCGGCTCCGGGTCGACCATCAGCCGGTCGTCCTGAACCCGGGAGAGGTCGATGATCTCCTGCACCAGGCTGGCCAGCCGGGTCGCCTCGACCTGCATCCGGCCGGCGAAGCGCTGCACCGCCTCCGGGTCGTCGGCCGCGTCGGCGACCGCCTCGGAGAGCAGCGACAGGGCACCGACCGGGGTCTTGAGCTCATGGCTGACGTTGGCCACGAAGTCCCGGCGGACGGCCTCCACCCGACGGCGCTCGGTCTGGTCCTCGACCAGCACCAGCACCAGCCGGGAGCCCAGCGGGGCGACCCGGACGGACACCGCGAGCGGCTCGGCCGCGCGGGCCGCTCCGGGGCGGGGCACCTCCAGCTCGACCTGCCGGATCTCGCCGTCCCGGCGGGTGGCGCGGGCCAGCGCGAGCATCTGGTCCACGGCGACCGCGCCGCCGCGCACCAGGCCCATCGCGTACGCCGCCGAGCTGGCCTTGACCACCTCGTCGCCCTCGCCCAGCACGATCGCGCAGGAGCGGAGCACGGAGAGTACGGTGTCGACCCCCGGCGGCAGCGGGGGTTCCGGGGTGCCCAGTGCCTGGTACCGGCCGTAATGCCTGCCGTCGGTGTGCCTGCCCTTGGCCTGCTCGCGCTCACTCCAACGGAAGGCGATGGAGGCGGTGAGGCCCACGCCGAGCCCGGCTATGGCACAGGCAGCGGCAGCGGCCACGTTCACGTCCATGTGGCCAGCGTAAGCGCACGACCTGGCCACTCCCCAAGGGCTGGATCAAGGCATCGACCACGCGTTGCCGAGAATTCACCTTCACGTAGCTGCCGATTCACCGCACCGGTCGTGCGTCGTCGCCCGAACGGCACAGAGTTGGCCATGCAGCCCGTGTGGGAGAGAACGGCGTGCCGAACAGCGGCCACGGTCTCAGGTGTGCGCGTACGATTCGCGCCACCAGCAGCGGTCGCCCGGACGCCGGAACGACGGTCGGACGGGCTGACCGGTCGGCACCGCCACCGACACAGCTACTGAGGAGAGAACATGCGCGACGCGTACCACGAGGAACTGGACTCGATCGGCGACAGCCTGGTCGAGATGGCCCGGCTGGTCGGCTCGGCCATGGGCCGGGCCACCACCGCACTCCTCGACGCGGACCTGGCACTGGCGGAGAGCGTCATCGCCGCCGACGAGAAGGTCAACGACCTCCACCACGAGCTGGAGAACCGCGCCATCGATCTGCTCGCCCGGCAGCAGCCCGTCGCCACCGACCTGCGCATCGTGGTCACCTCGCTGCGGATGAGCGCCGACCTGGAGCGCTGCGGTGACCTCGCCCGGCACGTCGCCAAGGTCGCGCGGATGCGCTACCCCGAGTCGGCCGTGCCCGCCGACCTGCACTCCACCGTCCTGGAGATGGGCCAGCTCGCCCAGAGACTGGTCGCCAAGGCCGGCCTGGTGATCGCCACCAAGGACGTCGACAAGGCTCTGGAGATGGAGCAGGACGACGACGCCATCGACAGCCTGCACCGCGAGCTGCTGTCGCACCTGATCGACGAGCGCTGGCACCACGGCATCGAGACCGCCGTCGACATCACCCTGGTCGGCCGCTACTACGAGCGCTTCGCGGACCACGCCGTGTCGGTCGCCAAGCGCGTGGTGTACCTGGTGACCGGCGAGCACGTGGCCGAGTTCGTGGCCGCCACCGAGGCCGCGGAGGCCGCCGGGGCGGAGTGACCGCCGGTCGCCCCCCGGGGCTGAGTAAACCTGCGGCGAGGGTGGTGTGGGTGCACGGTCTTCCGTGCGCCCCACCACTGCGCGCCCATTGACGCTCCCTCCGATCAGCGGCTTCACTCGACGTTGGGGGCACAGGAGTGTGCCCGTCACAAGGAGGGAAGAGCTCGATGAAGGCCAACCCGACCCGACCGGCACCAGCCCACAACACCGTCGAGCCGCCCACCCCGAAGCTGTTGCCCGTCCTCGCGGCCGGCTGCGGCTGCGGACCGGGCTGCGGCTGCGGTTGCCAGTCCGGCGCGCCCTGCCAGTGCGGCGGTGCGGACGGCGGCTGCTGCGGCGGCCACTGAGGAAACCCGCCGCCGAGGAGCCAGGAGGTGCACGGCCGCCCGGCGGCCGTGTGCCTCAGCTCTGTTCCAGTCCGATCCAGCGGTCAGAACTGGGCGTCGGTGCAGGAGTAGAAGGCGTTCCCGGTGTCGGCGATCGTCCAGACCGCGACGACCACCTGGTGCCCGGTGCTTCAAACCGCAGGAGTACGTACCGGACATCAATCGGCCTCAACCGGATTCACACATTTGCCGCACGAGTGGTTGACCTGCCAGTCGGCGAACAGAATCGGCCCCGCTCCCGGCTTGCCGGGGAGCGGGGCCGATCAGCTTCCGGGCTTACTTCTTGCCCTGGTTCTTGACCGCCTCGATGGCGGCGGCAGCAGCCTCGGCGTCGAGGTAGCGGCCACCGGCGACGACCGGCTTGAAGTCGGCGTCGAGCTCGTAGACCAGCGGGATGCCGGTGGGGATGTTCAGGCCGGCGATGTCGGCGTCGGAGATGCCGTCGAGGTGCTTGACCAGCGCGCGCAGGCTGTTGCCGTGGGCGGTGACCAGGACGGTCCTGCCGGCGGCGAGGTCCGGGACGATGGCGTCGTACCAGTACGGGAGCATCCGCTCGACGACGTCCTTCAGGCACTCGGTGCGCGGGCGCAGCTCGCTCGGGATCTCGGCGTAGCGGGCGTCACGGGCCTGCGAGTACTCGTTGTCGTCGGCCAGGGCCGGCGGCGGGGTGTCGTAGGAGCGGCGCCACAGCTGGAACTGCTCCTCGCCGAACTCGGCCAGGGTCTGGGCCTTGTCCTTGCCCTGCAACGCACCGTAGTGGCGCTCGTTCAGACGCCAGCTGCGGCTGACCGGGATCCAGTGGCGGTCGGCCTTGTCCAGGGCGATCTGCGAGGTACGGATGGCGCGGCGCAGCAGCGAGGTGTGCACCACGTCGGGGAGCAGGCCCTCGGCGGACAGGAGCTCGCCACCGCGGGCGGCCTCCTTCTCGCCCTTCTCGTTGAGGTCGACGTCGACCCAACCGGTGAACAGGTTCTTCTGGTTCCACTGGCTCTCGCCGTGGCGGAGCAGGATGAGTCGGTACGTCGTGTCAGCCATGGGCCCCAGCTTAGTGGAGGGCCGGAAAACCCCTGGTGGGGACCTTCATCCCGTGGGTAATGTGTGCGCCGCGCATCTGCCACTTACACAAGTCGGCTGAGCGGGCCTGCCCCTGCCGCTCAGCGGACGCCTGCCATCGGGAGCCCCCACATGCTCGTCAGCCTGGTCAGCAACCCCCGGTTCCGAAGACTGGCGCGGGAGACGGTGGGCGGGCTGCCACGGCAGTTCTGGTGGCTCTGGGTGAGCACGTTGGTGAACCGCCTCGGATCGTTCGTCGTCACCTTCCTCGCGCTCTACCTGACCGCCGAGCGGGGGTACTCGCCCTCCTACGCGGGTCTGGTGGCCTCGCTGTTCGGTCTCGGCTCGGCGATCTCGGCGGTCGGCGCGGGCGTGCTGACCGACCGGATCGGGCGCCGGCCGACGCTGGTCGCCGCCCAGCTCGGCACCGCGCTGTCCACCGCCGTGCTCGGCTTCGTGGACGGCCAGGTGGTGATCGCCGTGGTGGCCTTCCTGGTGGGCCTGTGCAACAACGCGACCCGGCCGCCCACCTCGGCGATCATCGCGGACCTCGTCCCAGCCGAGGACCGGGTCCGGGCGTACTCGCTGAACTACTGGGCGATCAACATCGGCTTCGGCCTCTCGGCCGCCGCGGCCGGCCTGATCGCCACCCACGGCTACCTCACGCTCTTCCTGCTGGACGCGCTGACCACCCTGGTCTGCGCGGTGGTGATCTTCATCCGGATCCCGGAGACCAAGCCGCAGACCCCGCCCGACCAGGCGGCCGACGCCGAGGAGCCGAAGACCAGCCTGCTCACCGTGCTCCGGGACGCCCCGTTCATGGCGCTGGTCGGGCTGACCCTGCTGGTCGCCCTGCTCTTCCAGCAGGGCAGCACCACGCTGGCCGTGGACATGGGCGCCTCGGGCGTCACGTCCACCGAGTACGGGCTGGTCATCGGACTGAACGGGCTGCTGATCGTGGTGCTGCAGATCCCGCTCACCCGGTGGATGGAGGGCCGCTCGCGGACCGGGCTGCTGATCGCCAGCTGCCTGCTCACCGGCTGGGGCTTCGGGCTGGCCGCGCTGGCCGGGTCCTCGGCGTGGCTGTTCGCGCTCTCGGTGGGGGTCTGGACGGTCGGGGAGATCCTCCACACGCCGGTGATGATGGGCCTGATCGCCGAGCTGGCGCCCACCCACGCGCGCGGCCGGTACCAGGGCGTCTACTCGTTGTCCTGGTCGCTCGCCTCGCTGCTCGGCCCGGCGGGCGGCGGGTTGCTGCTCCAGTACGTCGGGCCGGCGGCGCTCTGGCTGGCCTGCGGGGCGGTCGGCACGGTCGCGGCGCTCGGGTACGTGGCGCTGGCCCGCCGGACCGGCGCGGCCGGGCGCCGCACCGACGCGGTGACCGAGGTGGCGGCGCCCGCGGCGGAGGCCGAGAAGGCTCCGGCGGGCGCCTAGGGACCCGTCTCCCGGTTCTGTCGGAGCCGGCAAGGACCCGGGAGACAGGCCCTGAGGGCCCCGGATCAGTCGGGGGTCGGGGCGGCCAGGTGGGCGAAGGCGGCCAGGTTGCGGGTGGACTCCCCGCGCTTGGTCCGCCACTCCCACTCGCGCCGGATCGCCGAGGCGAAGCCCAGCTCCAGCAGGGTGTTGAAGGGCTCGTCGGCGTTCTCCAGCACCGTCCCGAGCAGCCGGTCCACGGCCGTCGGGGTGAGCGACTCCAGCGGCAGGCGGCCAGCCAGGTAGACGTCGCCGAGCTGGTCGATCGCGTACGCGACGCCGTACAGCCGGGTGTTGCGCTCCAGCAGCCAGCGGTAGACGGCCTCGTGGTTCTCGTCGGGGCGACGGATCACGAAGGCGTTCACCGACAGGGTGTGGTCGCCGACCCGCAGGGCGCAGGTGGTGCTCAGCTTGCGGGTGCCCGGGAGGGTCGCCACCAGCGTGTACGGGTCGTTGGCGGCCGGCTCCCAGGCCACCCCGGCTTCGTCCAGGGCGGTGCGCAGGAGGGTCAGGGCCTCGTCCTTGGTGCGGATTGCCATGGGGGTGACGTTACTCGCCAGTACCGGCAAAGCGCAGCCGGTGGAGCGCGGCCCGCAGGGCGCGGCCCGGCACCGCGCGGCAGACCGGGCTCGGCGCGGGCTCAGACCGAGCGGCGGAGCGCCCCGGCCAGCCGGCCGGCCGGGCGGGCCATGCTGCCGGCGTACACCTCGGCCGTGGCCGCCGCGGCGGTGTCCCAGCCGAAGGCGGCCGCGTGCCGGGCCGCCGCAGCGCCGCGCCGGGCCACCAGCGCCCGGTCGGTGACGTACGGCTCCAGCGCGCGGGCCCACGCCAGCGGGTCGTGGCCGTTCACCAGGGTGCCGGTCTCGCCGTCCCGCACCGCGACCGGCAGGCCGCCCACCGAGGCCGCCACCACCGCGGTGCCGCAGGCCTGCGCCTCCAGCGCGACCAGCCCGAAGGACTCGCTGTAGGACGGCATCACCAGGGCCGTCGCCGCGCGGTACCAGTGCGCGAGCTGGGCCTGGCCGACCGGGGGGTGGAACCGCACCACGTCGCCGATGCCCAGCTGGGCGGCCAGCTTGTGCAGGCTCTCCGGCCGGGCCAGCCCGGTGCCGGACGGACCGCCGACCACCGGCACCACCAGGCGCTCGCGCAGCTCCGGACGGCGCTCCAGCAGCGCGGCGACCGCCCGCAGCAGCACGTCCGGTGCCTTCAGCGGCTGGATCCGGCCGGCGAACAGCAGCACGGCGGCGTCCTGCGGCAGGCCCAACCGGGCCCGGGCGGCGGCCGCGGCCGGCGGGCCGCCGGGGCGGAAGACGTCCAGGTTCACCCCGGGGTGGACGACGGCCAGCTGGTCCGGCCGGGCGCCGTAGTGCAGCGCCAGCTCGGCGGCCTCCTCGGTGGTGTTGGCGATCAGCCGGTCGGCCGCCTCGACCACCTGGGTCTCGCCGATCACCCGGGCCGCGGGCTCGGGCGTGTCGCCCTCGGCCAGCGCGGCGTTCTTCACCTTCGCCATGGTGTGCATGGTGTGCACCAGCGGCACCCCCCAGCGCTGCGCGGCCAGCCAGCCGACCTGCCCGGAGAGCCAGTAGTGCGAGTGCACCAGGTCGTAGTGGCCGGGGCGGTGGCCGGCCTCGGTGCGCAGCACCCCGTGGGTGAAGGCGCACAACTGGGCCGGCAGGTCCTCCTTGACCAGGCCCTCGTACGGCCCGGCGGTGACGTGCCGGACCAGCACGCCCGGGGCCAGCTCGACGGTCGGCGCGTCGTCCGAGCAGATCGACCGGGTGAAGACCTCGACCTCGATGTTGAGCTCGGCCAGGCGCTTGGCCAGCTCGACGATGTAGACGTTCATCCCGCCGGCGTCCCCGGTGCCGGGCTGGTGCAGCGGCGAGGTGTGGACGCTCAGCATGGCTATTCGGCGCGGGCGGCGGCGTCCCGGGACGAGCGACTGGAGCCGCCCGCGCGCTGGCGCGGTGGACTGGGCACGGCGTACCGAACGGACGGGGTGCTGGATCACCTGGCTGAAGCCTCCTCGTGTGCGGCCCGTCTCGGCGGTCCGCGTGAACGGGCCGCCGCATGTCCGGTGTGCGCTGCCCCGTCCGGGCACACATCACCACCAGTGTGCCAACCACGCGGCGGCCGTCTGACATTCCCGGTCCGGGCGGTGAGATGGCAGGGACCGGCCGGCTCCCCCGGCCGGCGCGGCAGCCGCGCTGGTCAGGGGCGGTGCCGCCGCCGTCCCGACTACCCTTCTGGGCATGGCTGCCTCCTTCGACCCCGCGACCACCGCGCCCGCCCGCGGGCGGACCGGCCGTCCGGTGGGGACCGTCACCCGGGGCACCACCAACACCAACCGGCTGCGCCGGATGGACCGCTGGATCGCGCACACCCTGGGCCGTACGCTGCGCGCCGCCGACCGGCCGCCGGTGGCGGTCGACCTCGGCTACGGCGCGGCACCCTGGACGGCCGTGGAGCTGGGCGGGCGGCTGCGCGCGGTGCGGCCGGACGTCCGGGTGGTCGGGATCGAGATCGAGCCGGAGCGGGTCACGGCCGCGCTGCCGTACGCCGAGCCGCCGCTGCTCACCTTCCGGCGCGGCGGTTTCGAGGTGCCGCTGGACGGCGGCGCGCCGGCCCAGCTGATCCGGGCGGCCAATGTGCTGCGGCAGTACGAGGAGTCGGCGGTGGCCGGGGTGTGGGAGCGGCTGTGCGCCCGGCTGGCCCCGGACGGGCTGCTGGTCGAGGGCACCTGCGACGAGATCGGGCGGCGGCACGTCTGGGTCGCGCTCGGCCCGGAGGGGCCCCGGACGGTGACCTTCGCGGCCCGGCTCGGCAGCCTGGACCAGCCCTCCGACCTGGCCGAACGGCTGCCGAAGGCACTGATCCACCACAACGTGCCGGGCCGGCCGGTGCACTCCTTCCTGACCGAGTTCGACCGGGCCTGGGCGGCCGCCGCGCCGTACGGGGCGTTCGGGGCGCGGCAGCGCTGGGTGGCGGCGTGCACGGCGCTGGCGGGCAGCTGGCCGCTGGTGGACCCGCGCGGGCGGTGGCGGCAGGGCGAGGTCACGGTGCCCTGGACGGCGCTCGCGCCGTAGTCGCGCGCCTCAGGCTCCGGTGGGCGGTGCGCCCCAGCTCTGGTGAGCGATGCGCCGCATTCACTCGAACGAGTTATCGAATATCTCTGGCGTGTTGACGCCTCGTCACGCCACGATGGAGGCCGCCGAGCGACGCCACCACGCGCCGCCCAGCGCCCGTCATGCCCAGTTGCGCACCGCCGTCAGCCGCCCTGGCCGAGCAGCTCCCCCAGGGCCCCTTCGAACACCTCGTACATCTCCGACCCGAACAGCACGAACCGCACCTCCGCCAGCTCCGCGCCCGCGTGCGCGTCGCCGCCGTCCAGTACCCGGGCGACGGTGCCGAGCCCGATCCGGGCCGCGTCCGCCGGAGGCCAGCCGAAGATCCCGGCCGACACCGCCGGGAAGGCCACCGTGGCCGCCCCCAACTCCGCCGCCACGCGCAGCGACTCTCGATAGCAGGAGGCCAGCAGCTCAGCCCGCTCCTCGTACTCCTCCGCCAGGTACACCGGCCCGACGGTGTGCACCACCCACCGGGCCGGCAACCGCCCGGCCGTGGTCGCCACCGCGCGCCCGGTGGGCAGCCCCTTGCCCCAGTGCGAGGCCCGCAGCCGGCGGCACTCCTCCAGAATCTGCGGCCCGCCCCTGCGGTGGATCGCGCCGTCCACCCCGCCACCGCCCAGCAGGGACGAGTTGGCTGCGTTCACCACCGCGTCCACCCGCTGTTCCGTGATGTCACCCTCGACCAGGGTGATCCGCGTCACCATCGCCTGCTCCCTTCCCCGGGCCCTCCCGGCAGCCGCCGGGAGGGGATCCGAGCCGTCGTCCGAGTCCGATCACCACACCGCCACCGGCGTGGCAATAACCACAACGGCGCCGGTCGGCCAGAGAAATCCCCGGAGATCACGTTATGGTCGCGAGAAGTTCCCCGACGCGAGGTGCCAGGAGGGCACTGCGGACGGACGCCGGCCGTTACGCAGTCGGGGAAAGGGAGGAACCACCGATGCCCGCAACGGGAGACGGGCGGGCACCTGGTGCCGCGGACCTGCCGGGCGCCCATGACGGCGCCCCCGTCGGCCATGCCCGTAAGCACCCGGCGACGACCGGTCCCGCGACGGCCACTCCCCCGATACCTCACCCCCGGTCGCAGGCGGTCCGGGCCGCGCACGGCGTGCGGTACCCGTCGCCCACGGCCGAAGCGGGAAGCGTTCCGGCACCGGGTGACGGGCCCGCCGACGGCGGCTCCGCACCGCTGCGGCTGCTGGTCATCGAGGACGACGCCTCGGACGCCCAGCTGATCAAGGCCGCGGTCGCCGACAGCGGCACCTCGATCGAGATCCACTGGGCGCGCGGCCTCGACCAGGCCACCCGACTGCTGGCCCAGGCCGCCCCCGCCGCCCGACGCGGGCGCCCCCGCGGCCCCGGGTTCGGCTGCGTGCTGCTCGACCTGGCCTCCCCCGCCGACCTACCGCACCCCTCCGACGCCTCGGACGGCCTGGAAGGCCTGCACGAGCTGCTCCGCCGCGCCCCGCACACCCCCGTCGTGGTGCTCACCGACGCCGCCGGGGCCGAACTCGGCGCCGCCGCCGTCGCCGCCGGCGCCCAGGACTTCCTGCTCAAACACGAGACCGACGGCCCGCTGCTGGCCCGCGCACTGCGCTATGCCGTCGAACGCAAGCGCGCCGACGAGTCCCAGCGCCGCCTGGTCGAGGCCGAGCTGCGCGGCCAGGAGAACGCCCGCCTCCAGCGCCACCTGCTGCCCACCCCGCTGCTGGACGGCGCCGGGCTCTCCTTCACCCGGCGCTACCGCCCCGGCCGCCGCCGCGCCCTGCTCGGCGGCGACTTCTACGACGCCGTGCGCACCGACGACGGCACCGTCCACGTCGTGATCGGCGACGTCTGCGGCCACGGCCCGGACGAGGCAGCGCTCGGCGTCGCGCTCCGGATAGCGTGGCGCACCCTGGTCTTCGCGGGCCTCACCGGCGAAGCCCTGCTCACCACCCTCCAGCACGTACTGGAGCACGAACGGCGCAGCGACGAGATCTTCGCGACGCTCTGCATGTTGGTCATCGAGCCCGGCGACACGGACACCGAGCTCGACGCGCTCGGCACCGGCGAACGGGCCCGGCTCTACCTCGCCGGGCACCCGGCCCCGCTGCTGCTCGGCCACGACCACGCACCGGTCTCCCTGCCCGCCGACCTCGCCGGTCCCGCGCTCGGCCTGCTGCCCTGCCACGACGGGCAGGCCGCCTGGCCCGCGCACGAGCTCGAACTCCGCTCCGGCTGGCGGCTGTTGCTCTACACCGACGGACTGATCGAGGGCCGGGTCGGGGCCGGGTCCCGCCGCCTCGGGCAGGACGGGCTGGCCGACCTGATCGCCGACCACCAGTCCGCCGGACTGACCCGGGGGCGGCTGGTCGACAGCGCGATCGCGGAGGTCGAGGAGCTGAACGGCGGCGCGCTGACCGACGACGTCGCGGTGCTGCTGCTGGAGCGCAATCCGGTGCAGTTGATCCTCGGCTGATTCCCAGGCTGGCTCCCTGCTGTTCCCGGCTGTTCCCGGCTGAGCGGTCCTTGCGGAAACGCCGCAGCCCGGGCGGGTGAACTCCCCTCCCGGGCTGCGGCGTTGTCCTCCGCTTCGGCTGTTGCGGCCTACCAGGGGCCGTACGGGCCGGTGTTGCTGCGGCCGCCCCGGCCGGTGCCACCGGTCAGCGCCCGGATCGCCGGGCGGACGTCCACCACGTAGACGATCGAGGCGACCAGGCCGACCAGGGTCCCGATGCTGCCGAGGAAGTTCGCCCCGAACAGCAGGTCCCACCCGAAGCTGATCCCGAGGATGGCCAGCCAGAACCCCTTGGTCTTCTTGTCCGCCGCCCGATAGGCGTCCTCGCGGCGGGTGGCCGCGTCGAGCAGCGCGAAGAGCTTGTAGCCCAGGATGGCCACGGCCATCCACCAGAACGGGTTCAGGTAGGAAAAGGCCAGAATCTGGAACACTCCGGTCATCGCGATCTCCTACGTCTCTCGGCTTGCCGCACCCCGGCCGTCGTCCATCCTGGCACGGCGACCGTCCGCGATCTGTCAACGTCCCGCCATCAGCGGATGTGCCCCGCTCTGCGGGCGCGGGTCAGTCCGTGCGGTCAGGGGTTCCGCTCTTCTTCACCCGGGCGGACTTCTTCGGGGCGGGCTCGGCGGCGTCCTCGACCGGTTCGGCCTCGACGGGCCGCTCACCGAGTTCGGCCGCCGACCGGGAGGCACCGTCCTGCGGGCGGGTCTTGTCGACCACGACCTTGCCGCGCTCGGCCAGCTCGTCGTAGGTCTCCTTGGCCTTCACGGCCAGCTCGACCGCGCGGGCCACCTGCTGGAGGGCGAAGCCCTGGGCCCGCTCCTGCAGGGCCCTCAGATCGGCGGGGAGGGCGGTGACGGCCTCGGTGACCTTGGCGGGCGCCCCGACCAGCAGTTCCTGCGCCTCGTACAGCTTGGCGGTGGCCTTGTCCTGCGCGCCCTTGCGGTCCGCCGCCAGCGCCTCGACCCTGCCCGGCACCTCGCGCAGCTTCTCGTAGGCGAGGTCCCCGGCGCCGGCCAGGGCGTACAGCGGGGTCGGGTCGGTGAGGGTCTTCTTGATGTCGTCGGTGATCGGCATGGCTACCGGTCCTCCCGGTGGGTGTTCTGGATGGTTGCGGCGTCGGTCGTCGGACCGGAGGCCGAAGTGGCGTTCTCCTTGAGGAAGGCGTCGTAGACCGCGAGCAGCGCCTGCTTCTGCTGCTCGTTGATCAGCGGATCGGCCAGGATCGAGGCCCGCAGCTCCAGGCCCTCACCCCGCCGCTCCTCCAGAATCCCGGCCTGGACGTAGAGCGTCTCCGCCGAGATCCGCAGCGCCTTCGCGATCTGCTGCAGGATCTCCGCGCTCGGCTTGCGCAACCCTCGCTCGATCTGGCTGAGGTACGGGTTGGACACGCCGGCGGCCTCAGCCAGCTGGCGCAGCGAGTACTGCGCATTGCGACGTTGCTCGCGGATGTACTCGCCCAGCGAGCCGACGTTCAGTGAGGCCATGGGGACAGGGTGCAGCAGCCTGCTTGCAATTGCAAGCAGGCCGTTAGCCGGCGGCAAGCGCGGTGGTGTCTGTTCGGGGGTGAGATCTCGGGAGGGTGGGGTGCGGGGCGGTGGGCGCCGACGGTCCCGGCCGCGGCCTCGGCGCAGGCGATCAGTGGTTCGCCCGTGGGCGGGCCGGGGGTTACGCGGCGTCGGGGAGGCGGACGGGCATCAGGACGGAGAAGGTGCCCGCCTGACCGGGGGTGCGGATGGCGAGCGGGGCGATCGGGCCGCCGAGTTCGAGCAGGAGCTGCTCGGGGTGGCCGGCGCGGAGGGCGTCGAGGAGGAAGTCGCGGTTGACGGCGACCTGGACCTGCTGGGCCGTGAGGTCGGCGGCGACGGTGAGGCGGCCGTCCTCGGTGAGGGTCAGGACGGTGACCGCGCAGTCGGCGCCCTGGGGGCCGGAGGGGAGGGTGCGGGTGGCGCCGGTCTCGATGGCGGCGCGCAGTTCGGTGGCGGGCAGGGTGATCCGGTACTGCGGGTCGAGCCGGGTGAGGACGCGGTGGTCGGGGTAGTCGAAGTCCAGCGCGGCGCCCTCGATCCCGTGCCCGCCGACCTCGGCACGGAAGTGGCCGTCGGCCAGGGTGAGGGCCGCCTGGGCGGGGTCGGCGGCGAGCAGGGCGCGCAGGGCGTCCACCAGTGCGGTCGGGACGATGGTGCCGGCGGTCGGCCGGTCGGGTGTGCCGGTGGCGGGTACTTCGGCGAAGGCCATTCGGTAGCGGTCGGTGGCGACCAGGCGCAGCACCGGGCCGTCCGGTTCGAACAGCACCCCGGCGAGGGAGGGCAGTTCGGGGTCTCCGCTGACCGCGAAGCGGACCGCGTCCAGGGCGGCGGCCAGGCCGTCGGCGGGGACGGTGATGGGGGTCCCCCCAGCCGAAGGCTGGGGGAGGGTCCCGGCGGGGGTGGTGGTCATCGGCTGCTCACTCTGCTCGATCATCGTGCGGATCAGGGAGAGCTCGCGGCGGGCGTCGGCCAGGCCGTCCTCCAGCCGGCGCAGGTGCGCGTCGAGGACCCGTCGGGCCTGGCCGCTGCCGGGGCCGGCACCGAGCACGGCGCGGATGCCGGCCAGCGGCAGGCCGACCCGGCGCAGCCGGGCCAGCAGCCGGGCGTCGGCGAGTTGGCCGGGCCGGTACCAGCGGTAGCCGGTGTGCGGGTCGACCCAGGCGGGGGTGAGCACCTCCGCGCCGTCGTAGTAGCGCAGGGTGCCCACGCCCAGGCCGCTGGCGCGGGCCAGCTCGCCGATGCTGTGCAGCTCGCTCTCCATGCCGATGACTCTCCGGGCTCGACCTGGTCGAGGGTCAAGCGAGGTGGGCGAGCTTCTCGGGGTTGCGGACGGCGCGGATCGCGGAGATCAGGGGTTCGCCGTCCGGTCCCTCGGTGAAGTCGAAGGCCGAGACGGAGTCGACCGCGCCGTTCACGGTGACCAGCACGCCGGGTTCGCCGTTGACCAGGACCGGGCGGGCGCCCGCACCCTCGCCCAGCCTGTGGAGCACGCCGAGGATGAAGCGGGCGACCTTCTCGGCGCCGGTGATCGGCCGCAGTGCGGCGGTGATCACGCCGCCGCCGTCGTTCCAGGAGGTGACGTCGGGGGCGAGCAGTTCCAGCACCCGGTTGAGGTCGCCGCCGACGCAGGCGGCCAGGAACTCGTCGGTGGCCCGGCGGCGCAGCTCGGGCGGGGCGTCGTAGCGGGGGCGGCGGGCGCGGACGTGCGCCCGGGCCCGGCTGCCGACCTGGCGGCAGGCGGCCTCGGTGCGGTCCAGGGCCTCGGCGATCTCCAGGTAGGAGAAGCCGAAGGCCTCCTTGAGGACGAACACCGCCCGCTCCAGCGGGGACAGGCTCTCCAGCACCACCAGCAGGGCGAGCGACACGGTCTCGGCGCGTTCGACGCCGTCGGTCGCGTCCGGCTCGGTGACCAGCGGCTCGGGCAGCCAGGGGCCGATGTAGGACTCGCGGCGGACGGCGGCCGAGTCCAGCCGGTTGAGGGCAAGGTTGGTGACCGTACGGACCAGGTAGCCGCCGGGGCTGGCGACCGGGCCGGCGACCTGGCTCCAGCGCAGCCAGGTGTCCTGGACCAGGTCCTCGGCGTCGGCGACGCTGCCGAGCATCCGGTAGGCGATGCCGAAGACCATCCGCCGGTGCTGCTCGAAGTCGGCGAGGCGGGTGTCTGAAGTGTCGGTCACCCCCGGGACGTTACCGCACGGTAGGGGCGCCCGGTCAGCTGCGGAGGGTGTCGTACGCGGGGGCGAGCAGGGCTGCGAGGTCACGGCCGTGCACGGTGATGCCGGAGCGGCCGAGGCGGCGCAGCGAGGGTTCGTCGGGATCCTCGTCCGGCTGGTCGGGGCGCAGGGTGAAGTCGCCGCGCCAGTAGGCGGAGATGTTGACCACGGGGGCCTTGGGCTGTTGCGGTCGGTCGGTCACGATTCCTCCTCGGCGACGGCGTCCTCGCGGGTGAGGGCGACCAGTTCGCGCAGCGCCTCGACCGGCAGGTCGGTCAGCCAGTGCTCCCCCTCGCCCACCACGGTGTCGGCCAAGGTGCGCTTGGCGGTGAGGAGTTCGTCGATCCGCTCCTCGACGGTACCGACGCAGACCAGGCGGCGGACCTGGACGTCCCGGCGCTGGCCGATCCGGAAGGCGCGGTCAGTGGCCTGCTCCTCGACCGCCGGGTTCCACCAACGGTCCAGGTGGATCACCTGGTTGGCGGCGGTCAGGTTGAGTCCGGTGCCGCCGGCCCGCAGCGAGAGCAGGAACACCCCAGGCCCGTCCGGGGATTGGAAGCGCTGGACCAGCTCCTCGCGGCGGGCGCGGGGGACGCCGCCGTGCAGGTGGAGCACCTCCTCGCCGAGTCGGCGTTCCAGGTACGGGCGCAGCATGGTGCCGAACTCGGCGTACTGGGTGAAGACCAGTGTCCGGTCGCCCTCGGCCAGCGCCTCCTCCAGCAGTTCGGCGAGCCGGGCGACCTTGCCCGAGCGTTCACCCAACGGCGATCCGTCGTGCAGCAGTTGGGCCGGATGGTTGCAGACCTGCTTGAGCTTGCCGATCGCGGCCAGCACGGTGCCGCGCCGCTCCACGCCCCGGATGCCCTCGACCCGCTGCAGCAGGTCGGCGACCACGGCCTGGTAGAGCCCTGCCTGCTCGGCGGTGAGGTTGCACCAGACGGTCATCTCCTGCTTGGCGGGCAGTTCGGCCGCCACCGCCGGGTCGGACTTGAGTCGGCGCAGTACGAACGGGGCGGTGCGGCGCCGGAGTTCGGCGGTGCGCTCGGGGCTGCGGTGCAGTTCGACCGGGATCGCGTAGCGCTCCTTGAAGCGCTCGGCCGGGCCGAGCAGGCCGGGGTTGGCGAAGTCCAGCACGGCGTGCAGTTCGGCGAGCCGGTTCTCCACCGGGGTGCCGGTCAGGGCGATCCGGTGGCGGGTGACGGGCAGGGCGCGGACCGCCCGGGACTGCGCGGTGCCGGAGTTCTTGATGTGCTGCGCCTCGTCGGCGACCACCCGGCGCCAGCGGATCGCGCACAACGCGGCGAGGTCGCGCTGGACCAGCCCGTAGGTGGTGATGACCAGGTCCACGCCCCTTACGACTTGGGCGAGTTGATCGGCGCCGAGGCGGCCGGTGCCGTGGTGGACGTGGCGCCGCAGGCCGGGGGCGAAGCGTTCGGCCTCGCGCTGCCAGTTGCCGACCAGGGACATCGGGCAGACCAGCAGGGTCGGGCCGGTGGCTCCCTCGGCCTGTTCGGCGGCCAGCAGGGCGAGGGTCTGGACGGTCTTGCCGAGGCCCATGTCGTCGGCCAGTACGGCGCCGAGGCCGAGCCCGGACATCGTCCGCAGCCAGGCCAGGCCACGCCGCTGGTACGGGCGCAGTTCGGCGTGGAAGTCCGGCGGCAGCGACAGGGTTTCGGGGCCGGCCGGGTCGGCGGTGGTGCGTCCGGCGAGCAGGTCGCCGAGCGGGCCGTCCACGCGGACGGCGGTGACCGGCAGTCCGGCGACCGTCGCCTCGGGGTCGAGGGCGAGCCGCAGCAGGTCGGCTGCGGCCAGCACGCCGTCGCGCTGTTCGCTGAGGAAGGCGAGTGCGGCGGCGATCTGCGTCGGGTCGGCTTCCAGCCAGGTGCCGCGGACCCGCACCAGGCCCTGCTTGGCGGCGGCTAGTTCGGCGAGTTCCTGTTCGGTGAGCGGGGTGCCGTCCGGGCCGAGGGCGGCCTGCCAGCGGAAGGCGACCACGGCGTCCCGGTCGACCTGGCTGGTGACGGCGAGGGTGCCGGGCGCGGGCGGGGTGGTGACCCGCAGGGCGAGCCCGAGTCGGGGGCGGCGGCGCCACCAGGCGGGCAGCAGCACGCCGAAGCCGCTCTCGGCGAGGGCGGGCGCGGCGGTGCGCAGGAAGTCCAGCGCGCCGGCCCGGTCGAGCGGGAGGGCGGACGGGCGGGAGCGGTGGCGCAGCCCGTCCAGGGCGGGCCAGCGGTGGGCGGCGCGGGCGAGTTCGGCGACCAGGACGTCGGCCGGGTCGGCGGCCTTGCGGGCGAGCGTGGCGTTCGCGGCGCCGCCCTCGTGCAGGTCGGCGGCGCGGACCAGTAGGGAGGGCTCGTCGACGGCCTGGAGCAGGAACTCCAGCCGCCAGGCGTCGTCGGAGGGACGGCCCTCGGGGTCGTCCGGGTCGGGGCCGAGCGGTTCGAGCAGGCGGAAGCAGAGCCGCAGCGCGGGTTCGGCGGGTTCGGCGGTGGCGTACCAGGCGTCGATCCGGCGGCGCAGTTCGGCGAACTCCTCGGCCGGGACGTCGGCGAGTTCGCCGGAGGGGGAGCTGAGGGCGTGCAGCCACCGGTCGGCGGCGGAGGCGTCGGCGGCGGGGAACGGCTGGTCGGCCAGTGCGGCGCGGGCCTCGGCGTCCACCAGGGCGCCGAGGGCGGCATCCAGCAGTGCCTCGCCCGTTCCGGCGCCAGTGGGCCACTCCCCCAGCAGGACGGGCGGGCAGCCCGCTGCCAGCGCGGCGGCTTCCCGGCGCCCGGCCGGGGTGGGGTCGGGCCGCCAGCGGGCCTGCGGGCGGCCGTCGGTCGACACGGGCAGCGGCAGTAGCCGGCCGCGGCCGACCGCCCGCCAGGCGAGGTCGTGCACCCCGGTGAGCCAGCGCAGCGAGGGCCCGTACACCACCTCGACCCGGCCGGTGCCGGGCAGGTCGGTGCCGGTGACGGCCCAGTGCGGGTCGTGCACCTCGCCGAGCAGCTGGGCGGCGGCCGCAGCGTCGAAGAGCAGTGCCGGGACCCGCCAGGGGGTGAGGACGGCGCCGCCGCGCGGCGGGGTGACCGGCAGGTCCGGCGAGGGTGCGGGCAGGGTGCCGACGGTGGGCAGCAGCAGGGTGGCCCAGCGTTCGGGGGCCTGCCCGGCGAGCCAGCCGAGGCCGGGCCCGATGCCGCCGAGCACGGCGGCCAGCTCGCCGGCCGGGCAGGCGTAGGGGTGGGCGCGCGGGGTGGGCCGGTCGGGCTGAGGTTCGGCGGCGCCGGGGTGGGCGCGGGCGTCCTCGGCCCAAAGGGCCAGCCGTCCGTCCGCCCGCCAGAGCGCGTGCAGGACGAACATGTGGGGCCTCTCGGGGCGGGGGAACCGTTCTTCGCAGCCTAACGGGGTGGTCCGACAGCGGCTGTCGGGTGCCGGACGGCGGGCGTCGGGCCGCCGTGCTGGGCCGTTCGGTGATCCAGAAGAAAACCGCCCAACCTGTGGTTGAAATTTGAATGACAGCGCCATACGCTGGAGCCAAGAAGTTGAAGCCTAAACAAATGGCTTCGAACCCGAGGAGGAGCCATGGGCCTGTTCAACCGCACCAAGACCGCCACCGTCACCCCCGTCGCCGTCCGGGCCACGGCCGGCCCGGACCTGTCGCACCTGACCGGCGACTGGGCGATCGACGCCATGCACAGCGAGATCGGCTTCTCGGTCCGCCACGCGATGGTCACCAACGTCAGGGGCCGCTTCACCGAGTACGACGGCAAGCTGCGGCTCGACGGCGCCACGCCGGGCAACTCCTCGGCCGACCTGGTGATCAAGGTCGCCAGCATCGACACCAACCAGGCCCAACGCGACGAGCACCTGCGCACCGGCGACTTCTTCGCCGCCGACACCTACCCGGAGATCCGCTTCCGCAGCACCTCCACCGAGCAACTCGGCGACGACTCCTACCGGATGACCGGCGAGCTCACGATCAAGGGCACCACCCGCCCGGTGATCCTCGACCTGGAGTTCACCGGCAGCGCCACCGACGCCTACGGCGCCGAGCGGGTCGGCTTCGAGGGCAAGACGGTCGTGGACCGCACCGACTTCGGCCTGACCTACAACGCGGCCCTGGAGACCGGCGGCGTGCTGATCGGCGAGAAGGTCAAGCTCAGCTTCGACATCTCCGCCGTCAAGGCGGCCTGACCCGGCCGTCCACGGCCCGGCGGCGCCTGTCGCCGCCCACCGACCACCGCCCCTGCCCATCCCCCCCGGGGCAGGGGCGGTGCCCTACGCCCCCACGAGCGCCGCGTCCGCCGACGGCAGCCAACTGCCCGCCGGGCGGCGCAACCACCCCTCGGCCGCACCGAGTTCGGCCGCCGCGGCGGCCAGCGCGCGCAGCCCCGGACGGCGCTCGCCGGGCCGGTGCACCAGGCTGACCAGGCTCAGCGGCACCGGCTCCACCAGCGGCACGTTCACCGCCCCCGGGATCCTCGGCCCGCCCACCGTGGTCAGCATCGGGTCGCCGTGCCGGGCGAGGTAGCGGGCGGTCTCGTCCAGGCCCACCGGCGGGACGTACGGCGCGGCCGCGGTCAGGCCGTGCTCGCGCAGCAGCCGCTCGCCGAGGTCGGTCCACTCGGTGGTGGCCGGGTTGCCCGCGCAGATGTCGACGGGGTGCCCGGCCAGCTCGGCCAGCCGCAGCACCGGGCGGCCGGCCAGCGGATGGGTCTGCGCCATCATCACCGAGACCCGCTCCAACCGCACCGGCAGCTGCGCGAGTTGGCCGCGCACCGGGGCGGGAAGCCCGGCGAAGCGGCCGAACGAGGCGTCCAGCCGGTGCGCCAGCAGTTCGGCGGCGGCCGCGGCCAGGCCGCCGTGGAAGCGGGCCAGCAGATCACCCTCCGGCCAGGCGGCGCGGGCCCGTTCCAGCACCCGGTCGGCGGTCAGGTCGGGGCCGGTGACATCGCTGTTGAGGTCCAGCAGCAGCGGCCGGGCGACGGCCCCGGCGCCGGCCTCGGCGAGGATCTCGTCGTGCAGGGCGAGGAGTTGGCGCACCCGGGGCAGCAGCCGCCGCCCGGCCGGGGTGAGTTCGACGCTGCGGGTGGTGCGGGTGAACAACGCCTCGCCGAGCAGCCCCTCCAGGACCCGGATGTCCCGGCTGAGCGCCTGCTGGGCGACGTGCAGCCGCTCGGCGGCCCGGCCGAAGTGCAGCGTATCGGCGGTCGCGAGGAAACCGCGGAGCAGACGGGGGTGCAGGTCACGGGGCATGCTCGGCAGATTAACAACACCGTGTTGTGAGTGCGACGAAACAGGTGTTGGACGCCCGCCCGCCACCACCGCCAGGCTTGGGGCGTGTCCTGCGGGTGCTTGCCGGGGCCACGACGCCGGGGCACGCACCTCGCCGCCTCCGCCTTGCGATGCACGCACCCCAACTTGCGATGCACGCACCCCAACTTGCGATGCACGCACCCCAACGCCGCGGCCTGATCCGACAAAACCCACAAGACACGCCCCATCGCGCGTCCCCCGATCCTCCCTGCTCAGGAGCCCGATTGCCCTCGCCTGCCCTCCTCGCCTCCTACCGCCGGCTGTTCTCGGCCCCCGGCGCCGCCGCCTTCACCCTGGCCGGGATGCTCGGCCGGCTCGCGCTGTCGATGAACGGCGTCTCGCTGGTGGTGCTGCTCGCCGAGCGGCGTGGCTCGTACGCGCTGGCCGGGACGGTCTCGGCGGCCGGGCTGGTCACCGGAGCGCTCGGGATGCCGCTGCTCGGACGGCTGGTGGACCGGTACGGGCAGTCGCGGGTGGCCGTACCGGCCGCGCTGTACAACGTCGTCCCGCTACTCGCCCTGCTGCTCTGCGTCCGGCTCGGCGAGCCCGACTGGACGCTGTACCTCTGCTGGGCGGCCTGCGCGGCCGCGCCCAACCTCGGCGGCATGGCCCGGGCCCGCTGGGCGCACCTGTACCGGGACGACCCGGCCGCCCGGCACCTGGCCAACTCCTTCGAACAGGCTCTGGACGAGCTCTGCTTCATGGCCGGGCCGGTGCTCGCGATGCTGCTCTGCACGACGCTCGCCCCGGAGGCCGGACTGCTCACCGCAGGCACCCTCGGCGCCACCGGAGCCCTGCTGTTCGCCGCCCAGCGGCGCACCGAACCGCCGCTGCCGCCGGCCTCGGCGAAGGAGCGGGCGCACGGCTCCCCGCTGCGGGTGCCCGGGCTGCGGGTGCTGGTGCTGACCTTCCTGGCCACCGGGATGGTCTTCGGCGCGACCGAGATCACCACCGTGGCCTACGCCGACGAGCTCGGCCACAAGGCGGCGGCCGGCGGACTGCTGGCCCTGGTCGCGGCCGGCTCCTGCGTGGCCGGGCTGCTGTTCGGACTGCTGACCCCGCGTAGGGCGCCCGGTCTGCGCTTCCTGATCGGGGCAGGCGCGATGGCCGGCGTGCTGCTGCTGCCGCTCGCCGCCGGGCTGGGCGGGGCCGGGCTCGGGGTGCTCGGGGTGGTGCTGTTCGCGGCCGGCACCGCCACCGCGCCGACCATGGTGACCGGGATGACGCTGGTCCAGGAGCTCCTGCCGCAGCGACAGTTCAACGAGGGAATGGCGGTGGCGGTGTCCGGCATCGTGGTCGGCATCTCGGCCGGCGCGGCACTCGCCGGAACGCTCGCCGAACACGCCGCCCCCGGCACCGGCTACGCCCTGCCGGCCTCGGCCGCCACGCTCGCCCTGCTGATCGCACTGGCCGGGCGGCGGCACCTGATGGCGCGAAGGCAGCCGGCGGCGGCGCGAAAGGAGCGGGCGCCGGAAAATCCCGAGCGGATTGTCAGTGCCTCCGTCTAACTTCGAGGCATGGCGGAAATCACCTACGTCCGAGGCGATGCCACCACGCCCCAGGGCAAGGGCGTGAAGGTGATCGCGCACGTCTGCAACGACCTCGGCGGCTGGGGCAAGGGCTTCGTGCTCGCGCTCTCCAGACGCTGGCCCGAGCCCGAGGCCGCGTTCCGACGCTGGCACCGGGAGCGGGCGAAGAACGACTTCGGCCTCGGCGGCCTGCAACTGGTGCAGGTCGAGCCGTACGTCTGGGTGGCCAACATGGTCGGCCAGCGCGGCATCCGGACCGGGCGCTCCACCGGAGTGCCGGTGCGGTACGAGGCAGTCGACACCGCGCTGGCCGCCCTGGGCGAGCGCGCGCTCGAACTCGGCGCCTCCGTCCACATGCCGCGGATCGGCTGCGGACTGGCGGGCGGGCGCTGGGCGAAGGTCGAGCCGCTGGTGGCGGCCCGACTGACGGCGCGTGGCATACCGGTGACGGTCTACGACGTCGACTGACCACCGACCGATTCCCGGTCGGCGGCCGGCTCGGGTGCGGCCGGCCAGGCGTACACGTACTCGGGCAGCAGGTAGCCGCCCGGGAAGACGCCCTCCTGCGCCCTGACCCGCACCCCGCCCTCGCGCTCGTAGAAGGCGATCGCGCGGGTGTTGCCGCTCAGTACCTCCAGGTACAACTCGGCCCCGGGGTGCCACTCGGCGACCTCGGCACGGGCGGCGGCCAGTAGTTCGCGGCCGATGCCGCCGCCGGTCCGGCCGGGGCGGACGTGCAGGTTGTCCACCAGCACCCGACCGTCGGGTTGCGGCACGAGATAGACGAACCCGGCCGTCTCACCGGCCTGTTCGGCGATCAGCAGGACCGGAGTGTTCTCCGGCTCACCGTAGTCCGCCTCCAGGCGCAGCTCCCACAGCTCGCGCCGCTGGGCGGCCAGCCCGTCCCCGAGCGCCTCGTCGGGGACGATCCCCCGGTACGTGGTGCGCCAGCTGTCGGCGTGCAGCTCGGCGACGCGCGCGGCGTCCTGTGCTCCGCCGTGCCGGATGGTGGTCTGCCCTGAACCGATCATGCGACGAGCCTCCCACAGAGATGGAGTTGAACATGTTCAATCGAACCCGCTACAGTTCCCACCAGCTTTTGAACGCGTTCGGAATGGCGGGGACGGTGGTCGCGGCACCGGATGCGGAGGGGGCATCCGGTGCCGCGAGCACCGACAACACCGACACCGGGTGGAACGTCGTCTCCGGCTAGGCTCGTGCCGTGGACGACCTGGCAGCGACGAACCGAACGGACGGCGAGAAGGGTGCGGCCGGGCCTGCGGCCGCACCCGGCACGGACACCGGGCCCATGCCCGGCGGCCGGGCCCAGCCTAAGACCGACAAGAGCGAGGCGACCCGGGCGCTGATCCTGGAGACGGCCATGCGGCTATTCCAGGAGCGGGGGTACGAGAAGACCACGATGCGCGCCATCGCCACCGAGGCAGGCGTCTCGGTCGGGAATGCTTACTATTATTTTTCGGCGAAGGAATTCCTGATCCAGGGGTTCTACGACCGGATGACCTACGACCACGCGGCCGACGCCAGGCACCGCATGGCCCACACCCGGGACTTCGGCGAGCGGCTGCAGATCGCGCTGACCTCCTGGCTGGACACGGCGGCCCCGTACCACGAGTTCGCCGCGCAGTTCTTCCGCACCGCGGCCGACCCGACCAGCTCGCTGAGCCCGTTCTCCAACGAGTCCCACCCGGCCCGGGCGACCGCGGTCGAGCTGTTCCGCGAGGTCCTCCAGGGCTCGGAGCTGGCGCCCAAGCTGGACGCCGAGCTGGTCGAGCTGCTTCCCGACGTGCTCTGGCTGCACCTGATGGTCGTGGTGCTCTACTGGGTCTTCGACCGGACCGAGGACACCGAGCGGACCAGGGAGTTCGTCCGACGCTCGACGCCGCTGGCGGCCCGGGTCATCAACCTCTCGCGCTACCGGGTGTTCCGGCCGATCGTGCGCGACGCCAAGGGGCTGATCCAGGACTTCATCCTCCCCACGATCGGCAAGACGGCCGTCAAGTAGCACCGCACCAGGGAACGTTGTGAGACGTCGGAGGCCGGGCCGCAAAGCGCGGTCCGGCCTCCGACGCGTACCGGCGGCTCAGAACTCGGTCGGCGTCCAGGCCTGCAACGGGGCGCGCAGCAGCAGGTCGGCGGCGGCCGCCGCACCCGGGCGCAGCTCGGTGAGCAACGCGGCCGCGGCCAGCCTCGGGGCCGTCTCGGAGCCCAGGTAGAGCGAGCCCAACTCGGAGGCGCCGAGGGAGAGATCGGCGTCGTCGGTGGTCCGGGTGCAGCGGCCGGCACCGTCCTCGGCGACCTCGATCGCGAAGCGGCCCGAGGCGTAGCCGAGCCGGTCCTCGACCTCCAGCACCACCCGGCCGGGGGCGCCGTACGTCCGGGCGTTGAACGCGGCCTCGACGTCCAGCAGCCGCAGCCACATGGAGTCGGAGTTCTCCTCGCACGGCGTCGCCGCGCGCGGGTCCTGGAGCAGCAGCGGCAGCGGGTCGTCCGGGGAGAGGCTGTCCACCACGACCTTGCGCACCCAGTCGACGGACAGCACCAGCCGCCACAGTTCGACCGCGGTGGGCAGGTCGAGGGCGATGAAATCGTTCACGGTGAGCACCGAGTCGGGGTAGGCCCCGTCCCACTTGTTCTCGACCCGGTAGACCACCAGGCCGGTGACCTCACCGTCGGCGTCCCGGTGGACGGCGGTGAACGGCTCCTTGAAGTCGTCGCCCGGCATCCGGATCTCGTTGGTCCTGCGCTGCCACCAGATCCCGTTGCGGGCGATCGCGCCCGGCTGGGTGAGCCGCCAGCGGTCGTACAGCTCGGCGCCGAGCTCGCGCTGCTCTGCCAGGGTCACGAAGTCGATCCGGCCGCCGGGCACACCGGGCAGGCCCTCGCGCAGACCGCGGGTGCGCCCCAGGTCGATGTTCCAGCCGCAGCCCCGGGTGGCCGGGCCGAAGCCGAACCGGCCGTAGATGTTGTACTCGGCGGCCATCAGGATGGCGACCGCGCAGCCGCGCTCGGCGGCGGAGGCGAGGTCGCGCCGCACCATCGCGCTGAGCAGGCCCCGGCGGCGGTGCGTCGAGCTGACCGTGACGTTGGTGATCGCGTCGGCCTGGACGACGACCCCGCCAGGGACGGTCAGCTCCACGTCGAAGCTGCGGTAGGTGGCGATCTGGCGGTCCCCGTCGAACCCGGCCAGCATCCGGCCCGGCTCCCACTGCATGCGGCGCAGCTCCGGCGCGACACCAGCGTGCGGGCGCAGGAAGCCGAAGTTGAGCGCCCGGTTCCAGGCCTCCACCTCCTCCACGGATACGGCCCGGACCTGGAGCCCGTTCACGGTGTCCGCGGAGGTGTCATCGATGATGTTGCCCATCGGGCCACCGTACGGCGGTGGCCCGGGGGCGGCATCCGATTTATTCCGTCCCCGATCCGGTGTGCTCGCCCGGCGTCACGACCCAGTGGTTGGTGCGCAGGACCCGGTCCGCGAAGTCGAGGTTGCGCTCGCCGAGCAGCCGGAAGCCGAGCGCCCGGCAGATCCCGTTGGACGGGCCGTTGGTCACCCCCGGGTTGGCGTGCACCTCGCCCCAGCGGCCGTCCTGCGCGGCGGCGTCCAGCAGTTCACGCACCGCCGCCTTGGCCAGGCCGCGGCCCTGGTAATCGGGCAGCACCATCCAGCCGATCTCGGAGACGGAGGCGCCGTCCTCCTCGTCCTGCCAGAGCACGATCGTGCCGGCCGCCTCGTCGTCGGCGCCGTCCGGGACGATCATCTTGATCCAGGAGCGGTCCGCCGCCGCCAGTTCGACGTCCTTGCGCAGCCGCGCCTCCACCCCCTCTCGCGGCAGCGGCCCGCCCAGCTCGGCCATCATCCCGACGTCGCACCGCATCCGGACGTACGCCTCGACGTCGCCCGCTTCCACGTTCCGCAACCGCACGGTTCCTCCTCAGGAGTGCTCGGAGCAGCCACGCTAGCGTCGACCGCCGACATGCCCGTGCGGATGCGGACCCGGGACGGGAGCGCCCTGACCGGCCGGTAGCCTGCGGGGCACACGGGCAGCGGCCGTCCGGCTCCGCCCGGCCCGTCCTCGTAGCTACGGGCGGGCGTAGAAGTCCGGGGTGCCCATGATCCAGAGGCTGGCCTGTTTGACCGGCATGCCGACGCGGGGGGCTTCGATCATCTGGTCGTCGCCGATGTAGAGGCCGACGTGGTGGATGTCGGCGGCGCGGCCGGTGTCGGTCCAGAAGACCAGGTCGCCGGGGCGCAGTTGGCGGTAGGTGATCGGGGTGGACTGGGCGTACTGGTCGGCGGCGAAGTGGTTGAGCTGTTTACCGCCGGTGCGCCAGGCCATCATGGTCAGCCCCGAGCAGTCGTAGCCGTCCGGGCCCTCGCCACCCCAGATGTAGGGCAGGCCGATCTTGGATTGGGCGAAGGCCACGGCGGCGGCCGCGCCCTCGGCCGGCCAGGGGCCGACGACGGGCGGCGGTACCGGGGTCATGGCTGCGGCAGCGGCGGCTTCGGCGGCTTCGGCTGCCGCCTCGGCCTCGCGGGCGGCCTGTTCGGCGGCGGCGCGGGCGGCGATCGCCTCCAGGGCGTCGCGGCGTTTGCGCTCCAGCTCGACGGTGGTGCGCCGGGCGGCGGCCAGTTCGGCGAGCAGGTGCTCGCGGCGGCGGGTGGCGGCGGTGACCTCGCCCCGCTGGGCGGCGAGTCGCTGCTCGGCCCGGGCCTTGGCGGCGCCCACCTCGGTCGCGGCCTTCTCGGCGGTCTCGGTGGCGGTCCGGGCGGCGGCGGAGGCGGCCCTGGCGGCGGCGGCCGTGGAGGTGGCGGCGTCCAGGACCTGCCGGGTGCGCCCGCTGACCACGCCGACCACCGCCGCTCGCTCGCCGGCCTCGCGCGGGCCGTGGGCGCCGAGCAGGGCGTTGAGCGCGGACAGTTCGGCGCCCGCTCCCCGGCGGTACGTTTCGGCGGCCAGTCGGGCCGCGTCCTCGGCGGCCTCGGTGCGTTCGGCCTCGGCGGTGGCCGCGCGCCGGGCGGCGGCGGTCTCCTCGGTGCGGGCCCGGGTGAGGGCGAGCTGGGCGCCGTTGTAGGCCTCGACGGCCTGTTCGGCTCCGCGCCCGACCCGGTCGAGTTCGGCCCGGGCGGCGGTGAGCGCGGCCTCCAGGGCGGCGACCGAGGCGGCCCTGCCGTCGGCCTCGGCGCGGGCCCGGTCGATCTCCTCGGTGGTCGGGTACGGGTCCTCTCCCCCGCCGTCGCCCAGGGCCGGGCCGGCCGCCGGTTCGGGGTCCACCGGGGCGGCCTGGGCGGCGGGGAGCAGCCCGAGCAGGGCGGTGAGGGACAACAGGAGGGTCGGCAGGAGCCTGCGCGCCACGAGACACCCCTTCTCACGGGTCCGGAGGGGACGGCGGCGGTCACCGAGCGGCTCGCGGGCGGGCAGCGGCCGGGCGGCGGGAGGTCCGACGAACCATCCCATCACGCAATAGAACAGTCATTCACTGATCATGTTCTCAATTCCGGCGCTTTTCACATCTCGAACGCCCCGCCAGCCAGGTGACCATCCGATGATCCGACCAGGCGTCAACTCCGGCCGGGCGTGCCGGGTGCACGAACTACCGGTGGATCCGGTGGGTGTGCGTCCGCAGGTGGGGGTGTCGCCGAGGCCGGCTCTGCTGCCCGGTCACGCCGAGCACGTACGTCCGGTTGCGCCCGGCCCGGACCGTACGGCGGCGCTGCTGCGCTCCGTGGGAGCGGCCCGGACCGGTGCCGGAGGCACCCTCCCCGGGCTGCGCCTGCGCCGCGGGCAGGTGCGCCACCACCTTGGTGGCGGCCGCCGAGCGCCGGTCGACCAGCCGGGCCTGGCGGCGGGCCAGCGCCCGGGCGGCGTGCGCGTCGAGGTGGGCGCTGGCCCGGGCGGCCATCCGCTCGGCGACCCGGTGGGCGGCCGGGTGGTTGGCGGACACCTTGTCCGGGGCACCGGCGATCAGGTCGAAGAGCCAGGTGCGGGCCCGGTCGGCGCGCCGGTGCAGCAGACGCTCACGCCGGAGCGCACGCGCCCGGCGCCGGGAGCGCGGCTTGTACCGCCAGCGGGCCCACGGGCTGCTCGGACGGGCCAACCTGATCGCACCGATCCAGGACAGGCCGGGGACCATGATCCCGAGCAGGCCGGTCCACACCTTGCCCTTGAGCAGGGTGATCACCGAGGCCAGCGCGTTCACCGAGATCACCGTGATCAGACCCCACCTGGTCTCCTCGCCGGGCAGGGCGCCGAACGGCACGTACCCGATCAGCAGCAGCGCGGTGAACAGGATGCCGAAGATCACCGCGTCCACCGACTTGCGGCCCTGCTCGCTCCAGTACACGTCGTCCAGGTGCAGGATCAGCGCGAACTCGTCCAGCACCAGGCCGCAGCCGATGCCGAAGACCAGCCCGAAAACGTCGATCCACGGGCTCCCGCCGTAGGTGGCGAACACCCCGATGCCGCCGACCAGCAGGAAGCCCAGGCCGAACACCATGTGGTGGATGTGCAGGCCGCCCGGGGTGACGTTGCCCGGCCACCAGCGCACCTGGGCGCGGATCATCCGCACGCTGAAGCGGATGAAGACGAAGGAGGTGATGAAACCGACCAGCAGCAGGAACAGCGGTTGCTTGTGCGCGTTGACGATGTGCTCGCGGTAGCCGTCCAGCAGTGTGGTCATGGGTCTTACCTTCGTTCCTGGTCCTGCGTTCTGCCTGCCGTGACATGGCCCGGGGCCCGGGAGGGGTCCACCACGGGTCAACGCGCGGTCAGAACCCCCGGGTGCGCTTGGCCGCCCGGCGCGGCACCGCCGGATAGAGCGAGGGGAGCTCGGCGCCGACCGGCAGCTTCAGGAACAGCCGGGCTATCTCCCCACCGAGGTTCACCCCGACCGCCAGCGCCATCGCGATCGCCGCCGCCCGGAAGACCGACACCAGACCGGTGCTGGAGTGCCCCTGGGCGAAGGCGAGCATCCCGAGGTAGAGCGCCGAACCCGGCATCAGCGGGCCGATCGCGGCGGTCACGTACGGCAGCGCCGAGCCGTTGCGGTAGCGCGCCATCAGCTGGCCGAAGAGGCCGACCAGGCCGGCCGCCACCCCGGTCGCGGCGATCGGGTTGACGCCCGCGTTGTAGACCAGCGCGCCGTAGCTGGCCCAGCCGATGCCGCTGTTGAACGTGACCAGGGCGAGGGTGCGGCGGTCGGTCTGCAGCAGCATCGCGAAGGCCAGGGTCAGCAGCATCGCGGCGACCATCTGGACCGGCGGGTAGCTGATGCCCGCCAGGCTCTCGTCCGGCTTCAGCTTCGCCTCGAAGCCGACGCCCAGGTAGAGGATCACCATCACGCCGATCACGATGCCCGCGACCAGGTAGATCACTTCCAGTAGACGGGCCGCGGCGGTGATGTAGAAGCCGGTCAGGCCGTCCTGGACGGCGGCCACCAGGGCGCGCCCGGGCAGCAGGGCGAACAGGCCGCCGGTGATCACGACCGAGCCGCGCAGGCCCCAGTCGTTGAAGGACAGGATGATGCCCGAGGCGGCGGCCGGCATCGCGGCCGCCACGAACTGGTAGAACTCCGGCAGCCGGCGCCGGGCCAGCGCGGAGGCCAGCCGGTCGCCGAGGACGGCCGCGACGAAGGCACTGGCGAAGACCAGCCAGGCCTTGTCGTCGATCCGCCCGCCGACCAGGAAGGTCGCCGCGCCGGCCAGCAGACCGGTGGTCAGGGCGAGCAGCCAGGCCGGGTACGGGTGCCGGTTGCGGCGGATCAGGGCCAGCCGGCGGTAGGCGTCGTTGACCGTCACCTTCTCCGCGGTGATGTCCGCGACCAGCTCGTACACCGCGTTCAGCCGGGTGTAGTCGGAGGTGCGGCGGCGCACCACGCGGTCGGCGGTGACCGGCGGCTCGACCAGCGAGGGCTGGTGCGAGATGCCGATCAGGGTGAAGGTCACCTGCGGCTCGCAGCGGTCCAGCCGGTAGGCGTGCGCGATGCCGAGCATCGCCGCCTCGACGTCCTCGGCGGCCTCGCCACTGGCCAGCAGCAGCTCGCCGATGCGCAGCGTCAGGTCGAGGATGCGGGGCACGTTGCGGGCGGTGCCCGCGGAGGGGTGCAGTTCGCGGGCGGTCCGCTCGAAGGCGGGGCGCTCGGACATCGGGGTGCGCAGCAGGGTGCGCATCCGGTCCGGCCAGGGCGCCTCGCCGGGGGCGCCGGTGGTGAGCTCGGGGATCGGGACGCCGGTGGGCGGGGTGTAGCCGGCCGCGCGCCACTCCTCGGGGGTGAGGGTGTCCTCGGCGACCGACCGGCGGCGGGCCGGGCGTCCCGCCTCGGGGCGGGGCTCCCGGGGGCGCACCTCGATCGTGAGCTCGGGGTGCGGCTCCGGGGTCGGCTCGACGCGCGGCTCCGGGGTCGGTTCCGGGGTCAGCAGGCCCTTGGTCTCCGGGATGGGCGGGACGAGCGGGACGACGGTGGTGGGCTCGACGGGCGGGGCGGGGTGGCCGAGCAGGCCCTCGGTGGGCGGTGCGTCGGCGGGGTGCACCGGCTTCGGCGACGCCTGCCTCGCCTGACGGACCGCCCGGCCTCCCCTCGCCCGCTTGCCCGCACCCGGTCGGCCCCGCTTAGGCACTTCCGCTCCTTGCCGCCCCTGGTGGCCTCCGGCCACCGTTCGATCTCGGGGTACACCTTGCCTGATCGAACAGTGTGACGCACATGTACGCGACGTCCCGTGGCCTGCGCCTCGATCGCCTACCCGGCACGGTGGCGGGCGGTGGTCGCCGTGCCGGAGCGGCGGGCCCGGAGCAGTTCGATCGCCACCGGGATCACCGAGACCAGCACGATGCCGACCAGGATCGCCTCGATGTGGTCCCGGACGAAGGGGCTCCGGCCGAGGAAGTGGCCGAGCACGGTGACGCCGGCGCCCCGCAGCACGCCGCCGACCACGTTGAAGACCACGAAGCCGCGGTAGTTCATCCTGCTCTCGAGCCAGGAGGGGCCGAGGGCGAGGCCGGTCGCGGTGCGAGCACTCCCGGGGTCGAGTCTTGGCAATGACATGGCAAAGCACTGACAAAGATTCGGCTGTGGGCGGAAAGGTTCCCGGGTCGAGTGCGGGGCGCGGGCGCCGGGAAAGCCCCGGCCCCGGCAGTCGGTGACTGCCGGGTGCGGGGCGCCCGGGAGAGCGGGGATTCAGAGCCCGTAGCGCTCGATGATCTCCGTGTGCCGGCCGAGGTCCGCCTCCGCCGCCTTGGCCAGGTCGAGCCAGGCGAGCGGGTGCTCCCAGCCGGCGGTGAGCCGGTGCATCAGCGCGTCCGCCTCCTCTGCCGAGGCGGTCGGCGGCACCCCGAGCGCGGCGTAGATGCCGGGCAGCATCTCCTCCTCGTCCTCGTCCGCCGGGTCGTGGACGCGGTACTGCTCCCCGCTGTACGCCCAGACCGCGTAGCCGGTCTCCTGCAAGTCGTCGCGCAGCGCGGCCCAGGCCTCGTCGCCGGGCCAGGCGCCGTCGATCCAGTAGGTGGTGTAGCCGGCCGGGTCGAGCGGGGCCAGCAGCTCGAACACCGGGCGCCAGCGCTCCCGCTCCTCCGCCGGGGCGTCCTCGGCCGGCGGGCCCTCCAGCAGGGCAGGGGCGAACACCACCACGTCGCCGTGGTTGAGCGTCAGGTCGTCGCCCAGCACCGGCAGGATCCGGGCGGTGGCCGGGCCGGTCCGGATCGCGGGAAGGTCGGCCGTCGCGCCGTTGGTCCGGGTGGCGCGGACGGTGACGAGCTGCCACTCCTCGTCCACCGGGCCCTCGGGTTCGTCGAACTCGATGCCGAGCCGCGCGCCGGTGGAGCGGACCACGGCCCAGTCCCGGTTGGCGGTAGCCGCGGTGATCAGGTGCCAGAGGTCGGGCTCCTGGACCGTCCGGTGCAGTTCCTCCTCCGAGACCTCCTCGGCCGGCAGGGCGTGCTCCAGCAGGTCCTGGTAGAACCGCTGCGCGGCGGCGTGCTCGCCCAGCCGGGTCGCCGCGGCGGCGGCCAGCCGGCGGGTGTTGATCCGGCTCGCCTCCAGCGCGAGGATCGCCTCGCAGTGCTCCAGCACCTCGGCCCAGCGGCCCTCGGCGGAGGCCCAGCGGGCGCGGATCCAGTGCCCGTCGGCCGGGCTGGTCGCGGCCAGCCGGTCGGCGAGGCGGCGCACGCCCTCGGCGTCCGCGGCCTCGATCAGGGCCTGGCCGAGGGTGCCGATCAGCTCCTCGTTGCCGGGGTCGGCGTCCAGTTGCCGCCACAGCAGGTCGGCGGCGGGCCGGGCGTGGCCGAGTCCGCCGAGCACCGTGGCCAGCAGCAGGGCCAGTTCGGTGGCGCCGGCCTGCTCACCCCGGTACCGGTCCAGGGCGACGGAGAGCAGGTCGGCGCCGGTCTCGTAGGGCACCCGGGCCTCGGCCAGGTGCGCCGTCAGTTCGCCGGGCGGAACCGGCAGCTCGGGCACCGGCAGCGCCTCGGCGGCCGCGCGCAGGGCGGCGACCTCCTCGGCCACGCCGTCGGTGCGCAGCAACTGGGCGAGCTTACGCTCCCCGGTCGCGGCGAGCGTGCGGGCCACCGTACGGGCGCCGCGGGCGACGGCCAGCCGACCCGCCGCCAGCAGCAGGTCCACACACGGGCGGTGCGAGCCGGTGCCGTCCAGGTAGCCGACCCAGCCGGCCAGCACGGCGCCCAGCTCGGCGTCGTTCTCCCAGGCGTCGGCCGCGACCAGCAGGGCGACCGTCTCCGTCCAGCCCTGACGCAGGTCGGCGTGGCGGTCGGCGGCCTCGCGGGAGGGCAGCAGCGGGAGCGCCTCCCGCGTCCGGCCGAGCGAGGCCAGTGCACGGGCCCGCAGCAGGCCGCCCCAGAGCCGGTCGCTCTCGTCGAGCTCACGGCCCCGGGCGCGCTCGGCCTGCTCGGCGGTGTCGACCAGCGCGAGCACCTCCTCGTGCCGGCCCAGCCGGTGCAGGGCGCCGGCCCGGGAGTGGTGGAAGTGCAGCGAGAGCCGCTGGCCGGCGGCCTGTATTCGGGTGGCCGCGGTGTCCAGGTGGCTGAGCGCCTCGGTCGGGCGGCCGTCGTCCTCCAGCGCGTCGGCGTACTCGCGGGAGAGGCAGTCGAAGCAGGCGCGGGCGGGCTCGATCCGCTCCAGTGTCTCGCCGAGCACCTCCAGCCGCTGCGGCACGTAGCCGGGGCCGTCGACCCGGGCGTGGCAGATCGCGAAGTCCTGCACCGCGCAGACCGACTGCGGGCAGCCGGCGGTCTCCTCGCGGTGGGCGAACTCCAGCAGGTCGACCGCCTCGGGCAGGGCCTGCTCGCCCTGGTGGCGCTTGTTCAGCAGGTTCTGCATCCGCCAGTGCCGCAGGTAGACCTCGACCCAGGGCAGGCCGAGCGCCCGGGCGGCCGCCACTGCCTCCGGGTAGACCGCGTCCAACTGCTCGTTCCGGCCCTCGTTGGCGTGGCCGGGAAGCTCGTAGATGGCGTCGGCCAGCCTCCGGTGGCCGGCCTCGGTCAGCTGGCGGTGGGTGTCGTGGACCCAGCCCCAGATGTCGGTGGTCATGATTGCGCCCCCTGCGTCGTGCTGATCAGTTTTCTACCGCAAGCCACTGACAACCCGTCGGTCGCGGCCGTCACGCCTCCTCCGAGAGCGCCCCGAGGCTGTCCGGGACGGACGGCAGGCCGGTCGGGACGGCGGCGGTCAGGGCGGAGACCGCCGTGCCGATGCCGGCCAGCGCGGCGCCGAGGTCCCCCTCGGAGGGGCCGGCCGAGGCGGAGGCCATGATCACCTTGACCGAGCGGAGCAGCCCGGCCGCGGTGGCGCTGCCGGTGTGCCCGGTACGGTAGGCGGTGAGCAGCTCCTGGACGGCCGGGCAGGCCAGGTTGAGGTAGAGCCGGGCCTTGACCGCGCCGTCGGTGCGGGCGGTGAACGCCCGGGCCAGCCGCAGCGCGGCGGACGGGATCCGGGCGTCGGCCTGGTCGTCCTCGATCAGGGCCTTCCGCTCGGCCTCGCGGTCCGGCACCAGGACCAGCGGCAGGCCGGGCGGGTCGAAACGGGCCGGGACGAGTTGCTCCCCCGGGTCGGCGAGGGCGCCGGCCAGCCAGGCCGACTCCTCCGGCGGCAGCGGGCGCTCCGGGTCGCGGAAAAGTTCGCGGTTGCCCCGCTCGCTGCCCAGCTCGACCAGCCGGCAGCCGCGCAGCTGGGCGTAGCGGCGCAGGAACGGCAGGACGGCGTAGCGGTCGCCGCGGGCGATCGGCACCTGCATCGCCCGGTAGAGCATCTCCTCGAAGCCGCCGCCGCTGCCGAGCGCGACGTGCACCGCGCCCCCGCCGGCCGCGCGCAGCCCGCCCGCGGTGAGGTCGCCCTGCGAGGTGGGCACCGGGACGTCGTCGGCGAGCAGGGTGAACAGCCGCTCGTCGCAGAGCGCGGCGCCGAGCAGGTCCTGGCCGTGCCGGGTGAGGATGCGGCGCCAGGCGGCGGGCCGCAGCCGGGCCGTCTCGTACAGGCCGTCCACGATGGCGTCGGTGAGGGCCTTCTGCAGCGCGCGGTAGTGCTCGTCGCGCTGGAGGTCCTCGCGGCTGGCGGTGGGGGTGAGCCGGTTGGACTCGACCACGCCGCCGATGAACCCGGCCCAGCTCGGCAGCAGGTCGCGGGCGTCCTCGGCGAGCAGCATGCCGCGCAGGTAGACGGCGAGATCGCGGTTGTCACTGCTGCCGTAGGTGCCGCCGTCCTGGACCCAGAGCAGGCCGACGGCGTCGGTGGCGTCCTCGACAGGGTGGACGGGGAAGGCGGTGAGCGGCTCGAAGCGACGCCCGAAGGCGGTGGCGAAGCGCATCCGGGCGGCGTGCTGGTCACCGTCGATCGTCTGCCGCCAGGGCACCCGGACCGAGTTGACGGGCTCGGTGTCCTCGCCGACGTAGACCGGGATCGGCAGCAACACGCAGTAGCGGCGGAGGACGTCGCGCAGGGCGTGCTCGTCGGCGAGGTAGGCGTGCTCGGTCTTGAGCGCCAGCTCGACCACGGTGCCCGGCTGCGGTCGGGCGGGGACCGGCTCGACCTGGTACTGCTCGCCGCCGCGGCTGCGGTAGCGGTGGCCGAGTCCCGGTTCGCGGTGCGAGGTGGTGGTGACGGTGACCTCGTCGGCGACCGAGAAGGCGGACAGGAAGCCCAGACCGAAGGCGCCGATCAGCTCCTGGTTGCCGGTCAGTTCGCGCAGCATCCGGGTGTAGCCGGTGCCGACGGTGGCGAGGTAGGAGTGGATCTCGGGCTCGGTGAGGCCGGCCCCGGTGTCCTCGATGGCGACGGTCCGCCGCCCGGTGTCGGCGCGCACCCGGACCAGCGGGCGGTGGCTGCCCTCCGGGTCCTCCAGGAACCGGCGGGTGTGCGAGTCGTGGGCGTTCTGGACGAGTTCGCGCAGGGCGACCAGCGGGGTGGAGTAGAGGTGGGTGGCGAGGACGTTCACCAGGCCGCCGAGATCGACCTCGGTGGTGCGCAGGTCCTCGGCGGGGGTGGGCTCGGTCGGGGCACCTTCAGACATGGGTCCCCAGTGTGCCAGTGCGACAATCCGGCGACCATTTCTTTCTCCCTGACGGAATGACGGACAGACGACGAGCTGATGACGCATTGCGGTCAACTCCGAATTGACCACTCCCCCACCGTCGGGGAAATGCCACCCGTTCGACGGAGTTCGTCCACGTCGCTGGTGAATGCTGATCGTGCGACGTCAGGCAACGGCGCCGCGGAGCGGCCACTCCGGATCGCGCCACATCTCGCACTTCCAGCTCAGGGAGTCCAGCGTGTCCCGTATTCGCGCAGCCTCCGCCGTCACCGCCGTCGGGGCGTTCCTCCTCGTCGGCGTCGGTGCCGCCACCGCGCACGCCGACGACGGCGCCGGCGCGACCGACCACTCCAACAGCAGCGTCGTGAGCAACGTCGGCTCCAACAACACATCGGCACCGTCCACGGCAACGTGGTCAACACCCACAAGACGGCCACCGGTTCGGGTGTGAGCAACCAGGACAACGGCCTCGCCGTGGCCGGCAACGGCGGGAACGTCGGCGCCCTGCAGGGCAACGGGGACTTCGACGCCCGGGTCTACTACCCGCACGTCCCCCACTCGCCGACACGAACGGGCTGAACGGGCCGGGTGCCCGCCCCGCGCGTCAGGACAGCCCCAGCACCGCCCGGCCGAGGCGCAGCAGACAGTCGCCGAGGTCCGGCCGGGCGCTGTGCGGACGGTTCCGCACCCCGTCGTTGACCAGCGCGAACAGCGCGTGCACCCGGATCCGGGCGTCCACCGCGTCGAAGGCGGGGCGCACCTGCTGCAGCAGCTCGACCCAGGTGCGCAGGAAGTCCCGTCGGAAGTCCACCGCGGCCCGCCGGTCCGGCGGGGCCAGCCGCTCGGTCTCGCTGAGCATCGCGCCCAGGTAGTCGCCGTTGCGCAGCGCGAAGCCGACGTACGCGCCGAGCCCGGCCGCCAGCGCATCCTCCGGCCCGGCGGCGGCCGCGACGGCGCCCTCCACCTCGTGCCGGAGCCGCTCGCGGCTGCGCACCAGGGAGGCCGCGAGCAGGTGCGCCTTGCTGTCGAAGTGCCGGTACACGCTGGGGCCGGATATGCCGACTGCGGCGCCGAGTTGGTCGGTGCTGACGTTGTCGAAGCCGCGCTGGTGGAACAACCGGACGGCCGCCGCGAGCAGTTCCTCCCGGCGGGCCCCGGGCCTCGGCTCCGGCCCCGGGACGGCCTCGGGGCCGGCGGCCGTACCGTCCAGGGACACCGCGAGGACGGCCGCGACCGTCTCGCGCAGCAGCGCCTCGGCCCGGCGGGGCTGCGGCGCGGCCGACTGGTAGGACAGCCCGGAGCAGGCCGAGAGCGCCGCCCAGCAGAGCAACTCGGCGTCGGAGCGGACCAGTTCGGGGCGCTCGGCGCGCAGCACGGCGGCCATCAGTGCGACGTCGGTACGGAGTTCGCGCCGCAGCGCCGCCCGGCGGGCCGGCGGCAGCAGCCGGGCGTCGCGCTGCACCAGGGTGCCGAGTGGGCGGTGGCCGACCGCCACCGCGGCCAGCGCGGCGCCGAGTTCGGCGGTGGTGCCGGCCGCGCGCAGGCCGTCGGCGAGCGCGTCCAGGCCCAGCCGGACGGCGCGGTCGAGCAGTTCGGGCTTGCCGCGGAAGTGCCGGTAGAGCGCCGGCGCGGTGATGCCGACCCCGGCGGCGACCTCGGTCATCGAGACCTGGTGGTAGCCGCTGCGGTGGAAGCGGTCGGCGGCCACGGCGAGGATCTGGGCGCGCCGGCCGGGCGGCCGTCGGACCACCATGGCGGCACCTCCCTCGCGGACTCCTTTGAACGCCGTACGAAGGCTAGCAAGGATTCACTTGGCAGCCCCGGCGGCTGGGGTTCACAAGCTGGTCGACTCTGGACAGCCGAAGCTACCGGCGATTAACTTGTGGGGCCACCACCTGGGCCGTTCCGCCTTGGCCGGTCCACCGGCCGGCACCGTCGAAGGGAGCGCCGCCGTGCGCCGCACCGTGTTCAACGAGGACCACGAGGCCTTCCGGGAGACCATCCGGGACTTCATCGCCAACGAGGTCGTCCCGGTCTACGAGAGCTGGGAGGCCGACGGCCACCCGCCGCGCGACTTCTACCGCAAGCTCGGCGAACTCGGCGTCTACGGCATCGAGGTGCCGGAGGAGTACGGCGGCGCGGGCGAGAGCGGCTTCAAGTACCAGGCGGTGATCGCCGAGGAGACCGCCCGGGCGGGCGTGAGCTTCGGCTCCTCCGGCGTGCACACCGGCCTGGTGCTGCCGTACCTGCTGGAGTACGCGAACGAGGAGCAGAAGCAGCGCTGGCTGCCCGGCTTCGTCTCCGGCGACATCATGACCGCGATCGCGATGACCGAGCCGGGCGCCGGCTCCGACCTCGCGGGCATCACCACCACCGCGCGACTCTCCGAGGACGGCACCCACTACGTCCTGAACGGCGCGAAGACCTTCATCACCGGCGGCGTGCTGGCCGACCTGGTCCTGGTGGTCTGCCGCACCGCGCCGTACGACCCGGAGAACCGCCGGGCCGGCCTGTCCATCCTCTGCGTGGACACCACGTCGGCTGGCTACACCGTCGGCCGCAAGCTGCAGAAGATCGGCCTTCGCACCTCGGACACCGCCGAGTTGGCGTTCAGCGACGTCAAGGTGCCGGTGGAGAACCTGCTCGGCGAGGAGGGCAGGGCCTTCTCCTACCTGACCCACAACCTGGTGCAGGAGCGCCTCGCGATCGCCGTCGGCGCCTACGCGGCGGCCGCGGCGGCGGTGCGCTTCGCGGTGCAGTACGTCAAGGACCGCAAGGTGTTCGGCAAGGCGGTGGCCGAGTTCCAGAACACCAAGTTCACCCTGGCCGACTGCGAGTCCCAGGTGATGGCGCAGCAGTCGATGGTGGATCGCGCGCTGGAGCTGTACCAGAACGGCGAGTTGAGCGTCGCGGACGCGGCCGCCGCGAAGCTGTTCTGCACCGAGTCGGCCTCCGTCGTCATCGACAAGTGCCTTCAGTTGCACGGCGGTTACGGCTACATCCTGGAGTACCCGATCGCCCGGCTCTACACCGACAACCGGGTGTTCCGGATCTACGGCGGCACCAGCGAGGTCATGCGCAGCATCGTCGCGAAGTCGATGGGACTGTAGGCGCGTCGTAGGAGCCCGGGGAAAGTTCCAAGCTGCGGCGGGCCGTACCCCCATGACGGCCCGCCGCGCCCGTCTCCGTACGGGCCGGTGCGCTCGACCGGGCGGGCGCGCTCAGTTGGGTGAGGTGTGCTCCGCGCGCCAGGCCTCCCAGCCGGCCGAGGAGGCCACCTTGGCCTCGTGCAGGGCCCGCTGGGCGAGTGCGGTCGGCGTAGCGTCCAGGCTGCGCAGCCAGTTGCGGCCGGCGGTGAGCAGCGCCACGCACACCATCGCCGTCCCGGCCGCGCCGAGCGCCGAGCCGATACCGGTGAGCACCACGCCGCCGGTCAGCATCGTCCGGTTGACCTGGAACCCGTTGGGGATTCTCTGGTTGGTCGCCATACCTCCACGATGGGGGCAATCGGCGGGGGTTGCACCTCGGGTGCCCCGCTCCGGGCCCCTCCGGGTGCGGTTCGGCAGCGCGTCCGCGACCCTGGCTACAGGGTGAGGAGGAGGCGGCGCGATGCCCGATCTCGAACAGCTCGCCGTGGAGCACGCGGCCCTGGCAGCCGAGAGCCCGCACGGGCGCAGCGCCCATCTGGTGCTGCACGACGGCGTGCTGCGGCAGACCGTGATCGCGCTGACCGCCGGAACCGCGCTGGACGAGCACGCCCCGCCCACCGCCGGCAGCGTCCAGGTGCTGCGCGGCCGGGTGTCGCTGACCATCGCCGGGCGGCGGACGGAACTGTCCGTCGGCGAGCTGGAGCCCGTCCCGCAGGAGCGGCACGGGCTGCTCGCCCACGTCGACTCGGTGGTGCTGCTGACGGCCGTCACCGCGTGACGGCCGTCAGGGCGTAACGGCCGTCAGGGCTTGGCGGCGCCCAGCACGCTGCCGCTGACCAGTCGCAGTCCGCGCAGGAACTCCTGGCCGCTGGGCACCAGTTCGGGCGCGGCCAGCCACTGGGCGAGGTACCCGGCCAGCAGGATCTGGTAGAAGGCGCCGCGGGCGAGCTCCTCCTCGGTGTCCGGCACCTCGGGCAGCCCCTGGAACAGGGCCGCGAGGCCGAGCCGGCCCTTCTTCTGCGCCTCCGCGAACGCGGCCGCCAGCTCGGGCTCGTGCCCGGCCAGGGCGAGCGCCTCGAACTGGGCCGCCCAGAGGCCCCGGTGCTCGACGAAGACGCCCTTGAGCCCCTCCCAGGTGGCGGCGAAGCGCTCCTCCGGATCGTCGGAGGTCCCGTTGGCGGCGACGACCACCTCGCCCATGCTCTGCCCCAGCTCGCCGATCGCCTCGATCATCGCGGCGTTGAGCAGGGCGTCCTTCGAGCCGAAGTGGTAGCCGATCGCGGCCAGGCTGACGCCCGAGGCGGTCGCGATGTCGCGGGCCGTGGTGCGCCCGTAGCCCTTCTCGTACAGGCAGCGCTTGGCGCCGGCCATCAGGTCTTCGCGGTTTCCCATGCCCTTGATCCTACGGAAGGACTGCACGGATGTCTTGCACGGACGTCTTGCACGATCGACTTGCACGTTTGTACTAGACAAACGTCTGACACGGCCGTACTGTCCTTCCCATGACCGCAACCACCGGCCGCGCAGGCCGTCGCGAATGGATCGGCCTGGCCGTCCTCCTGCTCCCGACGCTCGTCCTGTCCATGGACATGGGCGTGCTGTTCTTCGCCGTCCCGTACATCTCCACCACGCTGGCACCGAGCGGCACCCAGCAGCTGTGGATCATGGACATGTACTCGTTCCTGCTGGCCGGGTTGCTCATCACCATGGGTGCGCTGGGCGACCGGATCGGCCGCCGCCGGCTGCTGATGATCGGCGCCGCCGGCTTCACCGGCGCCTCGCTGCTGGCCGCCTGGTCCGGCAGCGCCGAGCAACTGATCGCCGCCCGCGCCGTGCTCGGCGCCGCCGGGGCCACCGTGATGCCGTCGACCCTCGCGCTGATCCGCAACATGTTCCACGACCCGAAGCAGCGGCAGATCGCCCTCGGCGCCTGGGGCGGCATGCTCACCGCCGGGGCCACCCTCGGCCCGGTCGCGGGCGGCCTGCTACTCGACCACTTCTGGTGGGGCTCGGCCTTCCTGCTCGCCGTCCCGGTGATGGTCCTGGTGCTGCTGACCGCGCCCGTCCTGCTGCCCGAGTACCGCACCGCCACCCGCAGCGGCCGCTTCGACCTGCCCGGCGCCGCGGTCTCGCTCGCCGCGATCCTGCCGCTGGTCTACGGGATCAAGACCCTCGCCGTGGACGGCTGGAGCACGCTGCCCGCACTCGCCGTCGTCGCCGGACTGCTGCTGGCCGGTGCGTTCGTCCAGCGCCAGCGCACCGCCACCAACCCGCTGATCGACCTGAGCCTGTTCCGGATCCGCACCTTCAGCGGGGCGATCAGCGTCAACACCGTCGCGATGTTCGCGATGATGGGCTTCGCCCTCTTCACCTCGCAGTACCTGCAGCTGGTCAAGGGCATGAGCCCGTTCACCGCCTCGCTCTGGTCGCTGGTGCCGAGCGTCGGCGTCGGCGCGGCGATCGGGGTCACCTCGGCACTGGCCGGCAAGGTCCGCCCGGCGGCGCTGATGGGCGGCGGCTTCCTGGTCGGCGCGGCCGGCTTCGCGATGATGACCCAGGTCGGCGCCCACTCCCCGCTGGCGCTCATCCTCACGGCAGCGGGCGTGCTGGCCGCCGGGACGGTCGGGACCATGACGATGACCGCCGAGATGGTCGTCTCCGCCGCCCCGGTCGAGCAGGCCGGCGCCGCCTCCGCCACTTCCGAGACCGCCGTCGAACTCGGCAGCTCGCTCGGCATCGCCCTGCTCGGCGCGGCCGGCGCCGCGGTCTACCGCCACCAGCTGGACGGCACCCTCCCGGCGGGCGTCGGCTACCGAACCGGCAACGCGGGGACGAGGCGTCAACCGCCGCCCCCTCGCTGCGCGA
>NZ_JBSFJV010000050.1:0-59136 GCF_053598235.1 Kitasatospora sp. NPDC001159 | reverse complement strand
GCCCGAACCCCACACAGGCCCCGCCGAGGCCGCCGCGACCGATCCGTCGGTGACGGGAGCGGAGCCGCTTGCTCGTTACTGACCCACGCTCCTAGGTACTGTCCTGGCGATCACAGACTGGACTGAGACCTGCAGTCACGATCGCCAGGGCTGGCTGAGCCTGGAGGAACTGCTCTGCCTGGCCGCGTACGTCCGCCGCGAGCTGGCCTGACCGGATCCCGGTGGGCGGGGTCGGTGCACGCGTGGCCGGTTGGGGGAAGGCTTTGGGCGGTGTCCTTGCCCGACGTGGGCCCCGACGCGGCAAGGTGCCTAAAGCCTCCCTCGGCCGGCCACCCCAGCCACCCCGGCGGCAGCGAACGGCGTGGGCGCCTTCGCCTTCAACCGGCCCTGCACCCGTGGGCGGCTGAGGCCGCCCGGCGGCGCGGATGCGCCGCCGCTTGAGTAAGTGAAGGCAAGTTGCGACAGCCCCGGCGCCGACGCTGCGAACACGGCGGCCGACACGGCTGCGGCCGGACCCACCCCGACACGGACCCGCTCATCGGACAGCCGCTCTGCACCAACTGCTACGACTACCCCGGCCATGTGCTGTGGAACGCCACGGCCCCGGCGCTGTGGAAGGCCTTCCGCGACAATCTCTACCACCACGTCGCCACGGGGGCGGACGTCGGCCGGTCGGAGGTGCGCACCCTGGTCCGGGTCTCGGCCACCAAGGTCGCCGAGTACCAGAAGCGCGGCGCCGTCCACTTCCACGCCGTCATCCGCTTCGACGGCCCCGACGGACCCACCTCCCCGCCCCCGCCCTGGGCCACTCTGGAACTCCTCCTGGACAGCGTCCGGTCTGCTGCCGCTGCGGTGGCGCTCCCGTGTCCCGACACGGCGGCCTACGACGGCGGGCGACTCAGCTTCGGCATCCAGCTCGATGCCCACCCCCTCACCAACGGGGACGGCGGACGACTCACCGACGACGCCGTAGCCGCCTACGTCGCCAAGTACACCAGCAAGGGCGCCGAAACCGCTGGCGCCGTCGACCGCCGCATCACGTCCCTCGCAGAGATACGAGCGCTGCACGTCAACCCCCACGTCCGGGCCCTTATCGCCACCGCCTGGCGCCTCGGCCGCCTGTGCCACGCCTACTCCACCACCTACGGGCAGCTCCGGACCGACCGCGCCGAACATGCCCGCGCCCTGGCCGGTGCCCCGCCCCTGTACACCGACTGGGACAACGAGACCGTCACCGAAACCGCCTGGCGCTTCGCAGGGACCGGCCACACGCCCGCCGAAGCACTCATTGCCGCCGGAATCGCCGAAGACCTCGCAGCCAACCGTGAGGTGGCTCGCGAAGAAGCGAGATGCTGCACCGAGCGAGGCGAGGCCTCGTGGCCGCTCTCCCCGTAGTGCTGGCTACGGCGGGTCCGCCGGTAAGCCCTGTCGAGCTAGCAGGGGCCTCGACGCTGGCGCGAGCGTCGACCGTTGAGAGTGAGATCGTGATCGTGGACGACGAAGGCAATGAGGAGCCGTACGATCCGACCAAGCACTGATGACAACAGCCCCCGACCTGATGGCGGGGGCTGTTGCATGCTGCCAGCGATCTTGCTCGGTGCCGGCGTCAGAGCTTGCTCGCGAAGTCGTCTTCCTTGATGACCAGCCGATCGCGGTAGTCCTTGGGGATCCTGAGCTTGAGGCGCACAGCGGGCTGGCGTTGCCCCGGGACCTTCGTGCGGGTGACCTTGCAGGTCACGCCTACGCGGAGCAGGTCGGCGGCCATGGCCTCCATGCCCCCTGCCTCCCAGTGTTCTCGGAAGGTCTTGCCGTTGGCCGCGTTGACCCACCGGTCCTGGGTGGACTCGGGGTCGATGGCCTCCAGCTCATCGATGAGCTGGTTCAGCGTCTCCTCCGCCTGCTCGCGGGTGAACGCAGTACGGGCAAAGCGCCCGCCGGGCTCCAGACCCTTCATGTAGTAGGAGACGGACTCCTCCAGCTGCTTCTTCCTCTTCAGGGCCTCGGCCCCCTTGGCGTACTCCCGGACCAGGACCGGTTCATCCCCGAGTACTTTGAGCACGTCCTGTACGAGCGCGGCGTACACCCCGTCCGGGTCGTTCACCCCGGGTCCGCCGCCCTTGCAGCCAGCGCACCGCATGTACTTGTACTGGACACCCCTGGTCGTCGTGACCTGCACGGTGATGTTGGTGCTGCAGTCGTCGCACACGAAGACCCCGAGGAACTTGGTGGCGCCGCCCTCCTGGCGGACAGGCTGGTTCTTCCCCCACTTGTCGAGATCCTTGCCGAGCTGCGCGAACTGGTCCTCCGTGAAGACTGCCTCCGCGACCTTGATCGGCTTGCCGTCCTTTCCGAGGATCAGCTTCGACTTCCGGCCGACGCCGCTCTTGTCCTCCTCTACCCGGTACCCCATGAGGGCGGGGTTCCTGAGCCTTCGGAGATGGGTCGACGTTGTCAGCCCCTCGGAGCCCGGCACGCCTGCACGCTTGATGATCCGCACCTGATGAGAAGCGGAGATCTTCGACGCCCGGCGCCGACTCCAGTGCAGCACCTTGTAAGCGGTCTCATCGATGGCCAGGACGGTCCTGCCGTTCTCGTCCACGACCGTCCTGTAGCCGTAGGGCGGTTTGCCGACCAGCCACTCCGCCTGGGTCTTGGCGTAGTCCCACAGGCTGGTGACCCGGGTGGAGGTATTGGCCGCCTCGATCTCGGCGATCCCGCCGATCAGCGTGATCATGACCTTGCCGACCACGGTGGTCAGGTCGATGGCGTCGTTCTTGGAGACCAGGTTCTTCCCGTACTTCAGGCACCACTCGATCATGGTGCTGAGGTCTGAGAGACGCCGTACGAAGCGGTCGAGCTTCCAGAACAGCAGTACGTCGAACTCCGGTGCCCGGTTGTTCAGCCAGTCCCCGAGCTGCTTGCGCTTCCACGGGGGGACCTTCGTGGCCCTCACGTTGAGGTCGCTCGCGACCCCGACCACCCGCACGCCCATGTCGCGGGCCAGCATCCGCAGGTCCAGCTCCTGGCGCACCGGCGACGTGGTCTCGTCCGTGAGCACGCTCAGTCGGATGGAGAGGAGAGCCCGGGGAGCGTCCTCGGGCAGTTGGGCCTCCGCCCGCTTCAGATCCTTCAAGAGCTTCAGGTCCGCCGGCGACCACTCGGCGTCCACGTCGTACTGCTGCTGTCGCTGCGCCGATACGGCGCGCTTCGCACCTCGTCCCATGCCACGGACGCTAGCGACATTTTTGGATCCATGTCCATATAGCCCCAGATGGACACCCACATTCAGACCGGTCCCACCGGCAAGAAGATGCTGCCGCTGACGGTCGTCAACAAGTAGGCGTCGGACACCCCTCGGCCCCCGTTCGGAGCGTTCCGGGCGGGGGTCGAGGGGTGTCCGCGGGGTGCTGCTGACCAGGGGCGGAGCGAGGGGTGCGGTGGGGCGCGTACCCTTTGAGGTGACAGAGTCCGGACAGTGGCGGGATTGCGCCGCGCCGGACGGGGACAATTGACTAAAGGACTGAGTGACCCTGGCACGCCGTACGCCCGACGGTCCGCCGCCCGCGCCGACGGTGCAGCGGATTCGTCTCCGCTACACCAAGCGCGGCCGGCTCCGCTTCACCAGCCACCGCGACTTCCAGCGCGCCTTCGAGCGCGCCCTGCGCCGGTCCGCCGTTCCGATGGCCTACTCGGCCGGCTTCACCCCGCACCCGAAGGTGTCCTACGCCAACGCCGCCCCGACCGGGGTGGCGAGCGAGGCGGAGTACCTGGAGATCGGTCTGGCCGCCCTCCGGGACCCCGAGCAGCTGCGGGCGCAGCTGGACGAGTCGCTGCCCACGGGCCTGGACGTGATCGACGCGGTCGAGGTCCGGACGCCGAACTTCGTGGAGCGCCTGGAGGCCTCCGAATGGCTGGTCCGCCTCGACGGCGTCGAGCCGGACGAGGCCACCCAGGCGGTCGGGAAGTTCCTCGCCGAGGAGCGTGTCGAGGTCGAGCGCCGGACCAAGAACGGCGTGCGGGTCTTCGACGCGCGCGGTGCGGTGGCCGCGCTCGGACTCGTCGAGCCGCAGGTCGACGGTGGTACGGACACGGCCCCCGAAACCGACCGCGATGTTCGGACCGGCCGTCCCTGTGCGATACTGCGCCTGGTAGTACGACACGCCACACCCGCCGTACGACCCGACGACGTATTGTCCGGTCTCCGTGCGACGGCCGACCTGGCGCCGCCGGTCCCCGCAGAGGTGACCAGGCTGGCGCAGGGGCCGCTCGACGAGGAGTCCGGCACGGTGACCGACCCGCTGGCGCTCGACCGCGCCGCGGCCCCGGCTGGCTGAGAAACGGCCGCCGGGCCGCGCGCTACCGCGTCCGTCTAGTGGGCGGAGGCCGGGTCCAGTGCCTCACTGGGCCCCGACGGTCCTCCAGGGTTCCCGCGGCTCCCCAGGGGAGCGAGCGTCGTCGCAGCACAGGCCGGCCACTCGGGGCCCGCCGACCAGGACGGTCGGTGGGCCCGGGGCCCCGTCCGGGAGCCACCCGGGGTTGGGGGACGGCTCAGCTTGGGAAAACCTCAGAAGACTGGTCAGACCAGAAGACTTTTCGACACCCCGCCGAGCGCGGGGCGCCGAGCGAGACTACGAGCCCCTGTGCGGCCTCGCGTCCGCGCGGCGGCACCGTCAAAGGGTCCGGCCCGAGCATCGTCGCGATGCCGGCCGCCCACTGGTGCCGCGCCGTGCCCGGATGCGGAGCCCGGGGGCCTGACGGGAGATCCACCCGCATGCTCGATAACACCGATCCGCAGCAGACTGCGGCCACGGAAAAGAACGAAAGCGCCGCGACCGGCGGCGAGGGCGCGTCTGCCGCGCCGCCGCGCCGTCGTCGCCGGGCGGTGTCCCGCCCGGCGGGCACGCCTCAGGGTGCGGCCGCCGAGGCGGCCGAAACGGTCCTGCCGGCCGAAGCGCCCGCCGCGGCGGCTCCGGCGTCCGAGCAGGCCCCGGTGGCCGAGAAGCCGGTCCGGGTCCGCCGGACCCGCAAGCGTGCCGAGGCTCCGGCCGGTGCGCCGGAGGAGGCCGCGATCGTGGTCACCGCGCCGGACACCGCTGTGGCTCCGGTCGTCGGGGCTCCCGTGGAGGAGCCCGCCGCCGCGAAGGCCGTCAAGGCCGAGAAGAAGGACGAGAAGGCGGAGAAGCCCGCTCGGGCCCGTCGTACCCGCAAGCGCGCCGAGGCCCCGGCCGGTGCGCCTGCCGCCGAGGCGCCGGCCGTCGAGGCCCCCGCCGAGGAGCCCGCCGCCCCCGCCGCCGAGCCGGTGGCCGAGGAGGCTCCCGCCGCTCCGGCCCGCCGCGCCCGTCGCCGTCGCGTGGTCGAGGCCGCGCCGGTGGTTGAGGCCCCGGTGGCCGAGGAGCCCGCCGTCGAGGAGGAGCCCGCCGAGGAGGAGGCCGTCGAGGCCGCCGCCGAGGCCCCCGCTGCCGCCGAGCCGGCCGCCGAGGCCGAGCCGCACCACCGGGTGCGCCGCCGCGCGGTCCGCCCGGCCACCGCGGTCTTCCAGGCCCCGGTCTTCCAGGAGCCGGCCCCCTACGTCGCGCCGTCCGCGCCGCAGCAGCCCGCCGCCGCCCCGGCGCGGGCCGAGGCCCCCGTTGCCCCTGCTGCCGCCGAGCGCAACGAGGAGGACGAGTACGAGTACAGCGGCGTCGGCCGTCGTCGTCGGGTCCGTACCCGGGTGGAGCCGGGCCGCCGCAAGCCGGTCGTCGAGGCGCCGGTCCAGGCGCCGGTCGAGGCTCCGGCCGTCGAGGTGCCCGCCGTCGAGGCCCCCGCCGCCGGTCCGGAGACCGAGGGCGAGTGGGAGGAGGACGGTCGTCCGTCCCGCCGTCGCCGTCGGGGCGGCCGCCGTCGTCGTCGTGGCGAGGCCGAGGAGTTCGAGGCCGCCGAGGCCGTCGAGACCGAGCAGCCCGCCGCCGAGGAGTCGGCCGAGGCCGTCGCCGAGGAGGAGGGCGAGGAGGAGGACGAGCTGGCCGCCGGTCTGTCCTCGTCCCGTCGCCGTCGTCGCCGGCGCCGCCGCAGTGGTGAGGCCGGCGCCGTCGAGACCGCCGAGACCACCGAGGACGGCGTCCGCACGGTGGTGAAGGTGCGCGAGCCGCGTCGCCGTTCCACCGAGCCGTCCTTCGACCCGGACGAGGTGCAGTCCATCAAGGGCTCGACCCGTCTGGAGGCGAAGAAGCAGCGCCGCCGCGAGGGCCGCGAGCTGGGCCGCCGCCGGGTGCCGATCATCACCGAGGCCGAGTTCCTGGCCCGCCGGGAGTCGGTCGAGCGCGTCATGGTGGTGCGCCAGAACGGCCAGCGGACCCAGATCGGCGTCCTCGAGGACGGCGTGCTGGTCGAGCACTACGTCAACAAGGAGCAGGCCACCTCGTACGTCGGCAACGTCTACCTGGGCAAGGTCCAGAACGTGCTGCCGTCGATGGAGGCCGCCTTCGTCGACATCGGCAAGGGCCGCAACGCGGTGCTGTACGCCGGTGAAGTCAACTTCGGCGCGCTGGGCGGTCACGGCGGCCCGCGCCGGATCGAGTCGGTGCTGAAGTCCGGCCAGTCGGTGCTGGTGCAGGTCTCCAAGGACCCGATCGGCCACAAGGGCGCCCGCCTGACCAGCCAGATCTCGCTGCCCGGCCGCTACCTGGTGTACGTGCCCGAGGGCTCGATGACCGGCATCTCGCGCAAGCTGCCCGAGAACGAGCGCGCCCGTCTGAAGCAGATCCTCAAGAAGATCGTTCCGGACGACGCGGGCGTCATCGTGCGCACCGCCGCCGAGGGCGCCTCCGAGGATGAGCTGACCCGCGACGTCCAGCGCCTCCAGCAGCAGTGGGAGGACATCCGGAAGAAGGCCGCGACCGGCAACGCCCCGGCGCTGCTGTACGGCGAGCCGGACATGACCGTCCGGGTCGTCCGCGACATCTTCAACGAGGACTTCACCAAGGTCATCGTCTCCGGAGACGAGGCGTGGAAGACCATCCACGAGTACGTCTCCAACGTGGCCCCGGACCTCGCCGAGCGGCTCCAGCGGTGGACCTCCGAGGTGGACGTGTTCGCCACCTACCGGATCGACGAGCAGCTGATGAAGGCGCTGGACCGCAAGGTCTGGCTGCCCAGCGGCGGTTCGCTGGTGATCGACCGCACCGAGGCGATGGTCGTCATCGACGTCAACACCGGGAAGTTCGTCGGTCAGGGCGGCAACCTGGAGGAGACGGTCACCCGGAACAACATCGAGGCGGCCGAGGAGATCGTGCGCCAGCTGCGGCTGCGCGACCTCGGCGGCATCATCGTGATCGACTTCATCGACATGGTCCTGGAGTCCAACCGCGACCTGGTGCTGCGCCGCCTGCTGGAGTGCCTGGGCCGGGACCGGACCAAGCACCAGGTGGCCGAGGTCACCTCGCTGGGCCTGGTCCAGATGACCCGCAAGCGGGTCGGCCAGGGCCTGCTGGAGTCCTTCTCCGAGTCCTGCGTGCACTGCAACGGCCGCGGTGTGATCGTGCACATGGAGCAGCCGAGCACCCACGTCCACGCCCCGGCCGCGGCCGCGGGCGAGCCCGCGGGCGGCGGCAAGCGCCGTCGCCGGGGCAAGGGCGGGGCCGGCCACGAGGAGCCGCAGGCCGTCGAGGCCGCGGTGGCCGAGGCGGTCGTGGAGGCTGCCGAGGCTCTGGTGGAGGCCGCCGAGCCGGTGCGCGAGGAGATCGAGGGCCAGCTGGCCCTGGAGGTCCCGGGCGTCGAGGTCCCGGCAACCGAGATCGCAGTGGTCGAGGCTCCGAAGGCCGAGGAAGCTCCGGAGGCCGCCGCTCCGGCCGCCGCTCCGGCGGGCCGTGCCCGCCGCCGCGCGGTGCGCAAGGCGACGGCTCCGGCTGGCTCGCCGCAGGCCGCCGAGATCGTGGTGCTGCAGGCGAAGGCCGACGCGGCGCTGGAGGCGGCCCTGGCCGCCGCCGCCCCGGCCGTCGAGGCCGCAGCGGAGGCCGCTGCCGAGACGGTCGCGGAGGCCGTCACGGAGGCGAAGCCCGAGGCCGTCGAGGAGGCCGTCGTCGCGGAGGCCGTGGTCGTCGAGACCCTGGCCGCCGAGCCCGCCGAGGCCCCGGCCGCGGAGGAGGCGCCCGCCGAGGAGGCCCCGGCGCCGAAGAAGCGGGCCGCCCGCAAGACCGCCGCGAAGAAGACCGCCGCCAAGAAGACCACCACGGCGGCCAAGAAGACCACCGCCCGCAAGACCGCGACCAAGCGGACGAGCGCGGCGGCCAAGAAGGCCGCGGCCGCCGAGGGTGATACGGCGGCTGAGTAGTGCCCACGCCCGGGGCGGGAGTCCTCCCGCCCCGGGCCGTACGGGCCGGTTTGCCCCTCGGGCGGCCGGTCCGTATTCTTGACCATCGGCGTGTCTACGCCACGCTCCCGAGCACATCACCTTCCCGAGGTCCCCGCGTCCGCGCGGGGCGAACGGGAGGAGGCCCCTGTGTCCGTACCCAGGCGGCTGGCGTCGGGAGGTCCGACCGAGTTAGGAAAGTAGGTACCGCATGTACGCGATCGTTCGCGCAGGCGGCCGCCAGCACAAGGTCGCCGTCGGCGACGTGCTGGAGATCGACCGTATCGAGGCCAAGCCGGGTGACTCGGTGGAGCTCTCGACCATCCTGGTCGTCGACGGTGACGCCGTCACCTCCGACCCGTGGGTCCTGGCCGGCGTGAAGGCTCACGCCGAGGTGGTCGACCAGACCAAGGGCGACAAGATCGTCATCCTGCGCTACAAGAACAAGACCGGCTACCGCCGTCGTCAGGGTCACCGTCAGAAGCACACCGCGGTGCGCATCACCAGCATCGACTCGGTCAGCAAGTAAGGGGATAGCGAGATATGGCACACAAGAAGGGCGCAAGCTCTACCCGTAACGGCCGTGACTCGAACGCCCAGCGCCTCGGCGTGAAGCGCTTCGGCGGCCAGGTCGTCTCCGCCGGCGAGATCCTCGTCCGCCAGCGCGGCACCCACTTCCACCCGGGTGCCGGTGTCGGCCGCGGTGGCGACGACACCCTGTTCGCGCTGACCGCCGGTGCGGTCCAGTTCGGCAACCGTCGCGGCCGCAAGGTCGTCAACATCGTGGCCGTCGAGGCCTGAGTCCCCGCGGACTCGCGAGTCGAACCAGACTCACACTGAAGGGTGGGCCGGAATGTTCCGGTCCACCCTTCGCGCTTTACACAGAAGCAAGCAGACTCATCCGTACTGGAGGCACACCCATGACCACCTTCGTGGACCGCGTCGAACTTCACGTCGCCGCGGGTAACGGAGGCCACGGCTGCGCCTCCGTGCACCGCGAGAAGTTCAAGCCGCTCGGCGGGCCGGACGGCGGCAACGGCGGTGAGGGCGGCAGCGTCATCCTCACCGTGGACTCCCAGGTCACCACGCTGCTCGAGTACCACCACTCGCCCAAGCGCAAGGCCACCAACGGCAAGCCCGGCGCGGGCGGCCACCGCACCGGCGCGGACGGCGAGGACCTCGTCCTGCTGGTGCCGGACGGCACCGTGGTGCTGGACCGCAAGGGCAACGTGCTGGCCGACCTGGTCGGGCACGGCACCAGCTTCGTCGCCGCCCAGGGCGGCCGCGGCGGCCTCGGCAACGCCGCGCTCGCCTCCGCCCGCCGCAAGGCCCCGGGCTTCGCGCTGCTCGGCGAGCCCGGCGAGGCCCGCGACATCGTCATGGAGCTCAAGTCCGTCGCTGACGTGGCCCTGGTCGGCTACCCGAGCGCCGGCAAGTCCTCGCTGATCTCGGTGCTCTCCGCCGCCAAGCCGAAGATCGCGGACTACCCGTTCACCACCCTGATCCCCAACCTCGGCGTGGTCACCGCGGGCGACACCGTCTACACCATCGCCGACGTGCCCGGCCTGATCCCGGGCGCCAGCCAGGGCCGCGGCCTCGGTCTGGAGTTCCTGCGGCACGTCGAGCGCTGCTCGGTGCTGGTGCACGTGCTGGACTGCGCCACCCTGGAGCCCGGCCGCGACCCGCTGAGCGACCTGGAGACCATCGAGGCCGAGCTCGCCGAGTACGGCGGCCTGGACGACCGCCCGCGCCTGGTGGCGCTCAACAAGGTCGACGTGCCGGACGGCCAGGACATCGCCGACCTGACCCGCGCCTCCCTTGAGGAGCGCGGCTACCGGGTGTTCGAGGTCTCCGCCGCCTCCCGCAAGGGCCTGCGCGAGCTGAGCTTCGCGGTGGCCGGGATCGTCGCCGAGGCGCGCGCCGCCAAGCCGGCCGAGGAGTCCACCCGGATCGTGCTGCGGCCCAAGGCCGTGGACGACGCGGGCTTCACCATCACCGAGGAGGACGGCGCCTACCGCATCCGCGGCGTCAAGCCGGAGCGCTGGGTCCGCCAGACCGACTTCGCCAACGACGAGGCGGTCGGCTACCTCGCCGACCGGCTGGCCCGCCTCGGTGTCGAGGACCAGCTGTGGAAGGCCGGGGCGCACGAGGGCGACACCGTCATCATCGGCCCGGACGAGAACGCCGTCGTCTTCGACTGGGAGCCGACCATGGCCGCGGGCGCCGAGATGCTCGGCCGCCGCGGTGAGGACCACCGCTTCGAGAGCCCGCGCCCGGCGGTCGACCGGCGCCGTGAGAAGCAGAAGGGCCGGGACGCGGCCGAGGCCGAGTTCCTGGCCTTCGAGGCGCTCTCCAGCGGCCGCCAGGCCGCCATCGAGGGCGACGACGAGGACTACTGAGCCGGTTGACGCGAACGGCCCCCGCCACCTGTCGAGGTGGCGGGGGCCGTTCACGTGCTCACGGGTGACGCGGCGTCACTTCGCCCAGGAGGCCTGCAGCTTGAGCAGGTCGTTCAGGTCGGTGTAGCCGACCGCCGCCGGGGTGTTGCCGGCGATGGTGAAGATGTCGCAGCCCTTGGTCTCGGCGCCCTTGGCGACGCCCTGGAACTTCGCACCGGTGCACTTGGGCATCGGGTTGGCGGCGCTCAGGGTGGGGAGGCCCTTGTTGCCGGAGCTGTCGAAGATGACGAACTTCGAGTTCGGGGCGGTGAAGGAGAGGCTGGACTCCCCGAGGTTCTTGATGGTGTAGCTGACGTAGACCGGGGTGCGGCCGTCCAGCCCGGTGGTCGGGACCTTGGCGGCGGTGAGGTCCTGCAGCGAACCGACCTCGATTCCGGTGACGGTGATCTGCAGCTTGGCGGCGACGTTGGAGGTCTTGTCGGCGAAGTCGACGGTGGCCGACTGGCCGACCTTCACGGTGGTGCCGGCCTGCGGAATCTTGCCGGCGCCGCCCGTGGCCGCACCGCCGTCGGCGGCGCCACCAGTGGCGGCACCCCCGGTCGCGGCGCCGCCCGTGGCCGCACCCCCGGTCGCGGCGCCACCAGTGGTGGCACCGCCGGTGGCCGCGCCACCCGACGGGGCGGCGGTCGAGCCGCCGGCCGCGCCGCCGGTGGCGGCACCGCCCGTGGCCGCGCCGGTCTGCGCCGGAGCCGCGCCGGTGGCGCCTCCGGTGGCGGCCGGGTCGGCGTTGTCCGGGCCGCAGGCCGCGAGCGAAAGGGCGGTGGCCGCCGCCAGGGCGGCGACGGTGAGCTTCGTGGTGTACGAACGCATGGTGCGCTTTTCTCCAGGGCGCGCGGCCGCGAACCGTTGCCGGCATGCCCAGTGCGGCGCCGCCCGATGACAGGAAGGTCGAAGACGAATGGGTCCAGCGGGCAAGAAGCCGTCCCCCGATCTGGCTTTCGGTCAGGGACCATACCAGCCATCCGGGTTGACGTCCCGGCTGTGGCGAGGCCGTGACCAGGCCGGGTCCAGCCGGTGAAACACCCTGCGGGGGAGCTGCGCGGATCGCGTAGATTTCGGGGTTGACGGCCGGGCCCGGCCCGCCGTACCCGCACCACACCGGAAGGGCGTACAGCGAGATGAGCGAGGACTCACTGCGGGAGGAGGTGCTGACCGCACGACGGATCGTGGTCAAGGTCGGCTCCTCCTCACTCACCACGGCGGCCGGCGGCCTGGACGCCGACCGGGTCGACGCCCTGGTGGACGCGCTCGCCAAGGTGCGCGCCCGCCCGGACGCGCCCGAGGTCGTCCTCGTCTCCTCCGGCGCCATCGCCGCCGGCCTCGCCCCGCTCGGCCTGGACAAGCGCCCCAAGGACCTGGCCCGCCAGCAGGCTGCCGCCAGCGTCGGCCAGGGATTGCTGGTCGCGCGCTACACCGCCTCCTTCGCCCGGTACGGCATCCGGGTCGGCCAGGTGCTGCTGACCGCCGAGGACGCCAGCCGGCGCGCCCACTACCGCAACGCCTACCGGACGCTGGACCAGCTGCTGGCGATGGGCGCGATGCCGATCGTCAACGAGAACGACACCGTCGCCACCGCCGAAATCAAGTTCGGTGACAACGACCGGCTGGCGGCCCTGGTCGCCCACCTGGTCCGGGCCGACCTGCTGGTCCTGCTCTCCGACGTGGACGGCCTCTACGACGGCGACCCGTCCAAGCCCGGCACCAGCCGGATCGCCGAGGTGCGCGGCCCGCACGACCTGGACGGCATCGAGATCGGCAGCGCGGGCAAGGCCGGCGTGGGCACCGGTGGCATGGTCACCAAGGTCGAGGCTGCCCGGATCGCCACCGGCGCGGGCATCCCCGTGGTACTCACGGCGGCCAGTCAGGCCGCCGACGCGCTGGCCGGACGGCCCACCGGAACGCTCTTCCTGCGCACTGGCAGCCGCACCTCCGACCGGATGCTCTGGCTCGCCCACGCGAGCAGCCCGCGCGGCGCCCTGCACCTGGACGCGGGCGCGGTGGAGGCGGTCGTCTCCGGTGGCGCCTCGCTGCTGCCGGCCGGGGTCACCAAGGTCGACGGGGAGTTCGCCGCGGGTGATCCGGTGGACCTTCTTGCCGAAAACGGCCACATCGTGGCTCGCGGACTGGTCAACTTTGATGCGAGGGAGTTGCCCCGCCTGCTCGGCCGGTCCACCCGCGACCTGGCCCAGGAGTTCGGCGCCGCGTACGAGCGTGAGGTCGTCCACCGCGACGACCTGGTCGTTCTGCGCGGCTGACCGGCCGTTCGGCCGGCACCGGCCGATCGGCGGAGCGCGGCCGGCGGGCCGCTCCGTACCGGGAGCGGCCCGGCCGCGGCGAGGAGGGGCGCAGCCGTACCGGTCGGCCGAGGGCCGACGGGGCCGGTCGGGACGACACGACATCGCCGAACAGGAGGCCGCCGGTGGAACGCAGGCGCGAGGCAGCGCTGACCGGAGGGACGGCGGGCCGGCGGCTGACCAGCATCGACGGCGGACGCGGGGACGGCCCCGCCGAGCCGGCCGGTCCGCCGCCGCAGAGGCCCGGCGGGGTGCGCAGGGCGCGGCCGCAGCGTGCCGAGGCGGTGGACCCGCCCAGCGTGCCCGAGCAGGCGCGGCTGTGGCACGTGGTGCTGAGCGTGGCCGGGCAGGTCACCCCGCTGTCCTCGCTACGCGCCTCGCTGGAGCGGCTGGCGCACGACCACTCGTTCTTCCTGACCGCCCGCTACGCGGCCGACCACGCTGAGATCCGGTACTGGGAGCAGGCCCGGGACCTGCACGACGCGGCGGCGATCGCGCTGCGGTTGTGGGGGGAGCACAAGGTGACCGCCAACCTGCCGCCCTGGGAGATCGTCGGCCTGGAGGTGGTCGACCGGGCGACGTACCACAAGCGGGTGGCGGAGGGCTTCGGCGATCCGCCGCCGCAGCTGGGCGGCGTGCACCCCTACTGACCGGCCCTGTTCGCATGGCGAAACGGCGGCGGGCGGGGTCGGTGCAGTCGCTACCCTTGGCGGCATGACCAGCGACCTCGCCACCGCCGACAGCCCCGTCCTCGCCGTAGCGCGCCGAGCCCGGGAGGCCGCCGCCGCGCTCGCCCCGCTGCCGCGCAGCGCCAAGGACGCCGCGCTGCTGTCGATCGCGGACGCGCTGGTCGCCCGCAGTGCCGAGATCGTCGCGGCCAACGGTGAGGACGTGGCCCGGGCCCGTGCGGCGGGCACCGCGGAGTCGGTGATCGACCGGCTGACGTTGACCGAGGAGCGGATCGCCGCGATCGCCTCCGACGTGCGCGACGTGGTCGGCCTGCCCGACCCGGTCGGGGAGGTGGTGCGCGGCTACACCCTGCCGAACGGCCTGGACGTGCGCCAGGTGCGGGTGCCGCTGGGCGTGGTCGGCATCATCTACGAGGCCCGGCCGAACGTCACGGCGGACGCGGCCGCGCTCTGCCTGAAGTCCGGCAACGCGGTGCTGCTGCGCGGCTCCGCCTCGGCCTACCGCTCCAACACCGCGCTGGTGGTCGTGCTGCGGGACGCCGTCGCCGCGGCGGGGCTGCCGGCCGACGTGATCCAGCTGGTGCCGGGGGAGAGCCGGGACTCCGTGCAGGAGCTGATGCGCGCCCGCGGCCTCGTCGACGTGCTGATCCCGCGCGGCGGCGCCTCGCTGATCCGCACCGTGGTCGAGGGCTCGACCGTCCCGGTGATCGAGACCGGCACCGGCAACTGCCACGTGTACGTGGACGCCCGGACCGACCTGGCGATGGCCGTCGGCATCCTGCTGAACTCCAAGGCGCAGCGGGTCAGCGTCTGCAACGCGGCCGAGACGCTGCTGGTGCACCAGGACGTCGCGGACGCCTTCCTGCCGTTGGCGCTGGCCGCGCTGGCCGAGGCCGGGGTGACCGTGCACGGCGACGAGGCGGTGCTCAAGGCCGCCGAGGGCAGCACCGCCACCGTGGTGCCGGCCACCGACGAGGACTGGGGCGCCGAGTACCTCTCGTACGACCTGGCCGCGGCCGTGGTGCCGTCGCTGGACGCCGCCGTGGAGCACATCCGCCGCTGGTCCTCCGGCCACACCGAGGCGATCGTCACCACCTCGCAGGCCGCCGCCCGCCGGTTCACCCAGCTGGTGGACTCGACCACGGTGGCCGTCAACGCCTCCACCCGGTTCACCGATGGCGGTGAGTTCGGCTTCGGTGCGGAGATCGGCATCTCCACCCAGAAGCTGCACGCCCGCGGCCCGATGGGCCTGCCCGAGCTGACCAGCACCAAGTACATCGTCACTGGTGACGGGCACGTCCGCGGCGAGGCGACGCAGACCGTGGGTGGCGATGCGGACGCCCGCTGAACGCGGTGTGAGGGGCGTCCGTCGCACATGTGACGGACCAACTGCCGGGAGCCACAGACAAATCGCCCGGCCGGTAATACGCTGAATCCGTGGCTGAGGATGTGGGGGGCTTGCCGTACCCCGACGGCGCCGACCACGGTGGTGCGGACGACGAGTTCGCCACCGTGGTCTTCGATGAGGCCTTCGTCCGGTCCGCCGCCGTGCACGAGCCGACGGCCAAGGAGCGGCAGCTCGCCGCAGCCGAGGCGCGGTTCGAGCCGGACACCGCGGGACCGGGTTGGGGCTATGAGGTCTCGGCCGGGGACGGGCTGCCGCTGGAGCTGCGCCCGTACCCGAGAGGACTCGACGAGGACCACCTCTACCCCGACCCCTGGTCGGGCCCGGGCCGGGCGACCGGCCGCCAGGCCCGGCGGCGGTGGCGACGCTACGACCCGGTGCGCGGCCGCGGGCGGTACGTGGCCCAGCAGCGCTGGCACCGGCCGGTGGCCTGGGTGCTCGCCGTGATCATGGGCGTGAGCCTGGTGGCGGTGGCGGTCGCGGCGATCTACCAGGGCGTGGGCGGTTCCTCCGGCGCGCCCCGGCGCCCGGAGTCCGGTAGCAGCAGCGCTGGGGTGGACCCGCGGCCCGCGCCGGTCGAAGCGTCGCCGGTGGTCACGGCCCCGGCGGGCTAGCCGCGGCCGCGGGGCGTACGCCCCGGGCGGGTGGTCACGGAGCGTTCCCGGCAATCTGCACAGGGGCCCTCGTAGCGGGGCGGGTGTACGCCTACCCTGGTGTCATGGGTGACCCGCGAGAGCCTCCTGAGGGTACGCCCGAGGGTGGTTCCGGAAACGAGGACGAATTCCGGTCCGTCGTGTTCGACGAATCGTTCGTCCGGGCTGCCCGGATCCAGGAGCTGTCGGCCCGGGAGCGGCTCGCGGGCTCCTTCGGCAAGGCCACCCGGGCACGGGTGCGGCTCGGGCCGCTGGGCACTGTCCCGCGCCAGGCGCTCGCCCTGCTGCTGCTCATCCTGCTGGCCTTCGGGGCGGCGGTGTACTTCGGGGTGAACTCGCCGAAGGGCGTCCCGGCGCGGCCCGAAGGCAGCCAACTGACCGTCAGCCTGGTCGCGTTGAGCCCGGCTTCGGCCGTCCACCCGGTGGCCGACCCGGCGAATCCGTTCGCCGCGCTGCCGACCGGGTACGGCGACGGGACGATCGGGCTGAACACCCCGACCGGGGCCGCCACCGAGCACTTCAGCCGGATCGAGGTGACCAAGGCGCTGGACACCGTGCAGCACTACCTGGTCGCCTCCTCGTTGGCCCCTGCGGCGCTGGTCCAGGGCGCCACCACGGACGTACGGGCCTTCGTCACACCCGGTGAGCAGGCCGGGTTCGACGCGAGTGTCGCCCAGCCGGTGGACGACCGGCACCACGCGCTGACCGGCTGGGTGGTCCGCTTCGACCCGGCGCAGGTCGCGCTGGCCTCCGACACCGTGAAGGTGGCCGGCGCGATGCGGGTCGACGAGGCGGACAGCGGAACGCTGCAGATCACCACCGACCACACCTTTGTCTACGCGCTGAAGCCGGCCGGGGCGCCCGCCGGAGCGCCGGTCACCCTGGAGACGGTGCGGCGCGAGCTGACCTTCCAGTTCGACCGGGTGGACCTGGCCTCGGCGCAGCTGCGGCTGGTGGACTCGGTGGTGGAGGCCGGGCCGGCGCCGTGCACGACCTCGATGGCGGGCTTCCTGCAGCCGGTGCTGGCCACCGTCCAGGGCACCGCGGTGGCGCCGCCGACGCCGGTCGACCCGAGCAACCACGCCCGGCCGGCCTGGCAGGTGTGCGGGGTGCTGGCGGGGAGCTGAGCGCCCCGGAACGAGTCGAGGACCCTGTGACGGCGAGGCGGCCGGTGGCCCCGCCCGGGTCACCGGCCGCCGTGGTCCACCCGGTGGTTCAGCTGCCGTCGCGGTCCGAGGAGGAGCCGCGGTTGCCGCCGGCGAAGGTGTCGCGCAGCTTGCCGCCGACCGTGGCGGCGCCGCCGGCCACGTCCCGCAGCAGGCCCATCAGCGGGTCCTTGCTCTCCTTCACCGAGGTCGTGTAGTGGTCGGCGGCGGCCTTCCACTGCTCGCCGACCGAGGCGTCCCGGTCGTCCGAGCGGCGCGGGTAGGCGCCGGCCAGGATCGAGCGGTACTCGTCGCTCTCCGCCCACTTCTTCAGCTGGGCGACCCGGACCACCGCGAACGGGTGGGTCTGCGGCAGCAGCTGGAGCAGCTTGAGCACGCCGTCGCGCAGGTCGCCGGCCTTCTCGTACTCCTCGGCCTGCTCCAGGAAGGCGTCGACGTTCATCTCGGCCAGGTTGTGCCCGCCGGCCAGCTTCATCAGGGCCCGCATGGACGCCTGGAGGTCCTGCCCGGCCAGCAGGCCGGCCCGGTCGCTGGACAGCTCGGCCTTGCGGAACCACTCCTTGAGGGCGGTGACGAGGGCCATGATGGCCAGGTTGCCGAGCGGCACCCAGGCGATCCGGGTGGCGATGTTGGTGAGGATCATCAGCATCGTCCGGTAGACGGCGTGGCCGGACATCGCGTGGCCGACCTCGTGGCCGATGATCGAACGCAGCTCCTCCTCGTCCAGCAGCTCGACGAGGCCGCTGGTGATCACGATGATCGGGGTGTCGATGCCGATGGTGTACGCGTTGACCGTCGGGTCCTGGGTCACGTACAGGTCCGGCACCTGCTCCAGGTCGAGCGCGTAGGCGGCGTCGCGCACCATGTTGTACAGCTCGGGGAACTGACGCTCGGAGGTCTTCACGGCGGTGGCCAGGAACATCAGCCGGATCGCGCGCTCGGAGACCAGCCCGGCGAGCTTCTTCAGGACGTCGTCGAAGCCGGAGAGCTTGCGCAGGGCCACCAGCGCCGATCGGTCGGCGGGGTGCTCCCAGGCCCGGGTGGAGATCTCGGGGAAGCGCTGCCGGCGCCGGCTCGGGGTCTTCTCGAACGTGTCGGTCATGGTCTGAGTACCTCCTGGTCGACGGCGGTCCCGGCGCACGGCCGGCCCCCCGCTGGTCTTCGCCTGCAACGACTGTCTGTGCAACGTCCGTGGTTGCGTACTCGTCCCCCGGGCTAGCGTACGCGCGGGCCCGGCCGCGCGGTCCCGCCCCGAGCCGAAGGGGCGCGCCGGTGCCGAAAGGGAGAAGTGACAAGCGAGGGACGAGCGCCGGAGCGCCGACCGTCGGCACCGGGTCAGAGCGCCCCGGAGGCGAGCGGGTGAGTCACAGGGGCCGGTGGGCGGTGCCGGTGTGAGGCGGGTTTACCCTGAATGCCCTGGAGAACCGAGACCGGACCCGGCCGCGGTACCGAGCAGTTCGAGGAGCCCCTCAGATGTCCACCGACACGCTGGTCAGCCTGGCCGCCCCCATCTCCGACGATCCCGGCCCGGGCCTGTTCCTGCGGATCATCGTGATCGCGTCCTTCGTCGGGATCGGTCTGCTGGTCTGGATCATGGCCCGCGCCTTCCGCGGCCAGTAGACCGCCGCCTCCCGTCCACGGGCTCACGCGCCCCCTCCCGACGGTTCGTCCGCTCCGCCCGCTCACGCCCGGTCAGTGGCGGTGGGCCGCCGAGCGCTTGCCGTGTAACCCCCCGTACGATGACGGGTGGGCCCTCACCGGCCCGGAACAACCCCCAGGTCCGTTCACCGAGCCGAGAAGGTCCCGCCGACCATGAGCACTGCTGCCGCACTCCCCGTTCTGAACCTGCTCGCCGACGGCGAGGGGGGCAACCACGACAGCCTGAACCCGGCCCTGACGGGTGGCGCCGCCCTGTTCATCCTGCTGCTCCTGCTCTTCATCACCACCCGCTTCAACCGGGACCGCTGACCGCGTCCACGGACCGCTCGGGGAGCGTCCGGCCAGCGGGCCGGCCGCTCCCTCACGCATCTGCGGGCAACCCCCACACGGGCGTTCCCGCACCGTGATGGGCGTCGCGTAAGGTGTGGCGGCATGGGAGAGCAGGCCGGGATTCCCGGCGGACCGGAACCGGCGAAGAAGCGCCTCGGCGTGATGGGCGGCACCTTCGACCCGATCCACCACGGACACTTGGTCGCCGCCAGTGAGGTGGCGAGCGCGTTCCACCTGGACGAGGTGATCTTCGTCCCGACCGGGCAGCCCTGGCAGAAGAGCGACCGGCAGGTCACCCCGGCCGAGGACCGTTACCTGATGACGGTCATCGCCACCGCCGAGAACCCGCAGTTCTCGGTCAGCCGGATCGACATCGACCGCGAGGGCCCGACGTACACCGTCGACACCCTGCGCGACCTGCACGCGCTGCACCCGGACGCCGACCTCTTCTTCATCACCGGCGCCGACGCGCTCGCCCAGATCCTGTCCTGGCGCGACTCTGACGAACTCTTCTCGCTGGCCCACTTCATCGGATGCACCCGACCGGGGCACACTCTGTCGGACGCCGGACTTCCGGTGGGCGGGGTCTCCCTGGTGGAGGTCCCGGCGCTGGCCATCTCCTCCACGGACTGTCGCAACCGGGTCGCCAAGGGCGAGCCGGTCTGGTACCTCGTCCCGGACGGCGTGGTCCGCTACATCGACAAGCGGGCGCTGTACGCGCCGCACGGGACCTGAGCCGGGAGCGTCAGTGAGCGAGCGCAGCGAGCGAATGATCGGAAGGCGCGCGTTTCGCGGAGCGGCCGCCGAGCGCAGCGAGGTGGGCGCATGAGCGAGCGCAGCGAGCGAATCATCGGAAGGCGCGCGTTTCGCGAAGCGGCCGCCGAGCGCAGCGAGGTGGGCGCATGAGCACGCGCAACGGCAACGGGCAGCAGCCGGAGGAGTGGTCCACCGGGCAGTATCAGCAGCCGTACCAGGGGTACCAGCAGCAGGGGTACGAGCAGCCGCAGTACGACCAGTACGGGCAGCCGGTGTACGGCCAGGGCACTTTCACCGGCCACCAACAGCAGGGGTACCAGCAGGAGCAGGGCTACCAGCAGGGGTACCAGCAGCAGGGGTACGAGCAGCCGCAGTACGACCAGTACGGGCAGCCGGTGTACACCCAGGACCCGTACGGCGGCTACCAGCAGCAGGAATACCACCAGGGGTACCAGCAGCCGTACCAGGCCGCGCCGGTCGTCACCGAGCCGCAGCCGCAGCCGCAGCCCGAGGCCGTCGCCCCCGCCGCGCCCGCTGAGCCCGCCGTGCCGCGCCCGCGCACGCCCCGGCCGGCCGCCGAGACGGCCCCGGCCAAGCCCGGGGCGCCGTCCGAGCAGGTCGCCGGGGCCCGGTCCGGCAAGGCCGGCTCCCGCGCGCCCAGGGACAGCTACACCACGGGCGAGTTCACCTTCGTCGACGAGGAGGCGGAGGAGACCGAGGACGTCATCGACTGGCTGAAGTTCGCTGAGTCCCGCAGCGAGGTGCGCGCCGAGCGGCGCCGCAAGCTGCGCAACCGGTTGGTCGGCCTCGGTGTGGTGGTGGCGCTGGTGGCGGGCGGCGTCGGCGGTTACCTGTGGTTCACCGGCGACAAGCCGACCGCGGCCGCCGCGGCCGGCGGGCGCCAGGTCAACGTCGTCCACCTGCGCGACCTGCAGGGCAAAGTGTCCAGCGCGCTGCTGGTCAACGACGCCTCCGGGCACAAGGGCACGGTGCTGCTGCTGCCCGACAACCTGCGGCTGCCCGGACCGGGCGAGCCGCCGGTGACCACCGTCGGCCAGTCGATGGACGCGATCGGCGCCTCGGCGACCCGCGACGGGCTGTCCACGGTGCTGGGCGCTCCGGTGGCGGGCACCTGGCGGCTGGACACCCCGTACCTGGAGCTGCTGGTCTCCCAGCTCGGCGGTGTCCGGGTGGACACCAACGCCGAGACCCACGAGGGCGGCAAGCCGGACGGCAAGCTGCTGTCCGCGGCGGGCAAGAACGTCCTGCTCAGCGGCAAGGCCGCGGTCGCGTACGCCACCCTGCAGGGGCCCGGCGAGAACCGGGACGCCCAGCTGGCCCGGTTCGGTCAGGTGATGGACGCGGTGGTGCGCACCATGCCGACCGAGTTCAAGGACGCCAAGGACGACGTGCACCGGATGAACGCGGTGCTCGACCCCTCGCTGCCCGAGGACGCCCTCGCCGGGGTGCTCGCCCAACTCGCCCAGCAGGCGAAGGACGGCCATTTCGGCACCACCGCGCTGACCGTCAAGCCGGACGGCAGCCTGGACGAGGCGAGCGCCGGCAAGCAGGTCAAGGACGTGCTCGGCGGCACCGTGAAGTCCGCGGCGGTCGGCAGCGCCCCGGCCCGGGTCTCGCTGCAGGACGCCACCGGCAACGACGCGGCCGCGGCCGCCGCCCAGGTGCAGATCGTCAACTCGGGCCTGACCTTCATCCCGGGCGGCGCCAAGACCGCCGCGCAGGCTGCCAGTGAGATCCGCTACACCGACGACGCCCGGCAGGCCGCGGCGAAGTCGCTGGCGACCAGCCTGGGGCTGCCGGACTCGGCGGTGAAGAAGGTGGGCGACGCCCAGAACGCGGACCTGGTGGTCGTGCTGGGCAAGGACTACCAGCCGCCCAAGCAGTAGGCCGGCGGTCCGGCCCGGCCCCGATCGGCCGCGCCCGGCCCCGCGGCCCCGGAAAACGGTTCCGGGGCCGCCGGGGCGGCGTGAGATCCTGGAAGGCGACCCCGGCCGCTCGCCGGGGCCGCCCCAAGCCGCCGAGCCGGAAGAACACCGTGACCGTCACCGACCACAGCCAGCAGCTCATCACCGTCGCCGCGCAGGCGGCGGCCGACAAGCTCGCGCACAACATCATCGCCTTCGACGTCAGCGAGGTGCTGTCGATCACCGACGCCTTCCTGATCGCTTCCGCGAACAACGACCGCCAGGTCCGCTCGATCGCCGAGGAGATCGAGGACCAGCTGCGCGAGCAGCTGGACATCAAGCCGGTGCGCCGCGAGGGCGAGCGCGAGGGCCGCTGGATCCTGCTCGACTACCTGGACATCGTCGTGCACGTCCAGCACTCCGAGGAGCGCTCCTTCTACTCGCTGGACCGGCTCTGGAAGGACTGCCCCGAGCTGCCGCTGCCCGAGGACGCCATGGCCTCGCGCAACCGCCCCGACGCCATCACCGACGGGGCCGGCAACGCCGTCGCTCCGGCCGACGACTTCGGCAAGCCCGAGGACCTGCACTGAGCCGCAAGACGAGGGGGCCGCGCATCGTCTTCTGGCGGCACGGCCAGACCTCCTGGAACCTGGAATCGCGCTTCCAGGGCACCACGGACATCGAGCTGACCGGCCAGGGCGTCCTGCAGGCCCAGCGGGCGGCCCGGCTGCTCTCCGGCCTGCGCCCGGACCTGCTGATCTCCTCGGACCTCAAGCGCGCCCGGCGCACCGCCGAGGAGCTGGCCCACATCACCGGGCTCGACGTGCAGCACCACGAGGGCCTGCGGGAGACCTACGCGGGCTCCTGGCAGGGCCTGACCAACGCCGAGATCCGTGAGCGCCACCCGGAGGAGTACGCGGCCTGGGCGGCCGGGGAGCCGGTGCGGCGCGGTGGCGGCGAGCTGTCCACCGAGGTCGCCGACCGCTCGGTGCCGGTGGTGCTGGAAGCCACCGCCAAGCTGCCGGAGGACGGCACGCTGGTCGTGGTCAGCCACGGCGGCACCATCCGCACCATGCTGGGGCGGCTGCTGGGCCTGGAGCCGCCGCTGTGGGAGTGCTTCGGCGGGCTGTCCAACTGCTGCTGGTCGGTGCTGGGCAAGGGGGCGCGCGGCTGGCGGCTGCTGGAGCACAACGCGGGCACGCTCCCGCAGCCGGTCATCGGCGACGACACCTGACGGTTCCTGCCCGGGGGCGGCACCCGGGCGACGAGGGCCCTCGGGGGCTTCGGGGACTCCCCGAAGCCCCCGAGGGCCCTCTGCGTGCTTGCTCCCCCGGGCTTCTCCGGGGGCCTCGGCGAGGGTGTCCCGGGGCCTCGGGGGAGCGATCGCGGGGCCCGGAAGACGCGGATTTCGCAGTTCCGGGCCTGACCGGCTAGAGTCTTCCTCGTTCGCACGGAGGGAACGCGGCCCGGAAGGGAAGCGGGAGATCCGGTGAGTGCGGGGCTATAGCTCAGTTGGTAGAGCGCTTGCATGGCATGCAAGAGGTCTGGGGTTCAATTCCCCATAGCTCCACTCCGCATCGGCGGTCGTGGCCAGTTGGAATTCAGGGGCCAGGGTCGTCCGTGTCGCGGGGCTATAGCTCAGTTGGTAGAGCGCTTGCATGGCATGCAAGAGGTCTGGGGTTCAATTCCCCATAGCTCCACAGCAGTTCGAGAGGCCGTCACCCGCCGGGTGGCGGCCTCTCGCGTTCCGCCCGGAGACGGTCAGGACACGCAGGTGTGCCGCCAGCCGCCCGGCGGCAGCGAGTTGAGCGCCTCGACCCGCTCCCGGTCCTGGTCGGCCACCGGGACGTAGACCACGATGTAGCACTCCGGCACGCCCGGCATCGTCAGATAGGTGGCGTTCAGCCGCATCACACCGAGCACCGGGTGGCGGAAGATCCGCAGCAGGGTCTTCGGCGGTGCCACCTCCTGGCGCTCCCACAGCTCCCGGAACAGCTCGCTGCGCGCCGACAACCGCTGCACATGGGCCTCCCAGGCCGGCTCGCCGACGTGCTTGCCGTACGCCGAGCGCAGCACCGCCACCATCCGCGGCAGGGTCTCCTCCGGGTTCTCGCACGGGTTGCAGCACGACGGCGCGGTCAGCATGCACCAGAGGCTGTTGAAGAAGACCCCCTGGGACGGGCGCATCCGCTCGGTGCCGAACAGCGAGCGGTACGGCTGGTTGAAGCTCAGCACGTCGAACCGGGTGTTGGAGACGGCCGCCGGCAACGGGGCGAGCGAGTCCAGGATGACCCGGATCGACGGGCTCAGCTCCGGCGGGGCCGGCTGCGCGAGCGGCGAGGGGGCCGCCCCGGCCAGCCGGAACAGGTGGGCGCGCTCGGTGCCGTCCAGCCGCAGCGCCCGGGCCACCGCCAGCAGCACCTGCTCGCTGGCGTTGATCGGACGCCCCTGTTCGAGCCAGGTGTACCAGGTGACCCCGACCCCGGCGAGCTGCGCGACCTCCTCGCGGCGCAGCCCCGGCGTACGGCGGCGCAGCCCCGGCGGCAGGCCGACGTCCTCGGGGGTGACCCGTGCCCGGCAGGCCTTCAGGAAACGGGCCAGCTCGGTCCGACGGCGGTCGCGGCCGCCCGCAGCGGTGGGCAGTTCCTCCAGCACGGTCATGCCGTCCATCGTGCCGCAGCGCGCCCGGGCGATACAGGTGCTGCCGGTACCAGGATCAGCAAGCTCTAACCACCAGTACCGGCACGGCCCCAATATGGTTGTCATGACGGACCTTCAGATCCGACCCGCCGTGGCCGGAGGCACCAGCGAGGCCCCGGCCGTACGGCCCGGGCTCCTCCTCGCGCTCGTCCTGTGCGGGCAGTTCATGGCCGTGCTCGACGTTTCCATCGTCAACGTCGCGGTGCCCACCATCCGCACCGACCTCGGCGCCTCGGGCGCCGCGCTGCAACTGGTGATCGCCGGCTACACCATCGCCTACGCGGTCCTGCTGATCACCGGCGCCCGGCTCGGCGCCCGCTACGGCTACAGCCGGCTGTTCCAACTCGGCCTGGCCGCCTTCACCGCCACCTCGCTGGCCTGCGGCCTCGCCCCGAGCACCGGCTGGCTGATCGCCTTCCGGCTGCTCCAGGGCGCCGGCTCGGCGCTGATGGTGCCGCAGGCGATGAGCCTGCTGCAGCGCACCTTCACCGGCGCCGCCCGCGCCCGGGCGCTCGGCCTCTACTCGGCGGTGCTGGCCGGCGGCATGGCGCTCGGGCAGGTGCTCGGCGGGGTGCTGGTCAGCGCCGACCTGTTCGGCACCGGGTGGCGGCCGGTGTTCCTGGTCAACGTGCCGCTCGGGCTGGTGCTGCTGGCCGCCGGCGCCCGGCTGCTGCCGCGGCTGCCCGGCGACGCCTCGCGCGGCTTCGACCTCCCGGGCCTGGTGGTGCTGGGCGCGGCGCTCGGCCTGCTGGTGGTGCCGCTGGTGCTCGGCCACGAACTCGGCTGGCCGACCTGGGGCTGGGCGATGATCGCGGGCAGCGTGCTGCTGTTCGGCCTGTTCGTGGTGGTCGAACGCGGCATAGCCCGGCGCGGCGGGCAGCCGCTGATCTCCGGGCGGGTGCTGCGCGCCCCCGGGCTGCGCCCGGCGGCGGCCGGACTGTTCGCGATCATGGCGGCCTTCTCGGGCTTCATGTTCTCCTTCGCCCTGCACCAGCAGGCCGCGCTCGGCCACAGCGCGCTGCGGGCCGGGCTCTGCTCGGCGCCCGTCGCGGTCGGCTTCGGACTGGCCAGCCTGCACTGGCACCGGCTGCCGGGCCGCCTGCACGGGCTGCTGCCGGTGCTCTCCGCGGTGCTGCTCGGGGGCGGCTACCTGCTGCTGGGGGTGCTGCTCGGCGGCGGCTCCGAGATCGGGGCGGTGCCGCTGGCGGAGATGGCCGCGCTCGGCCTGATCGCCGGCTGCGCGTACGCGCCGCTGTTCGCCCGGGCGCTCGCGGGGGTGGCGCCCGAGGACGCGGCCGATGCCAGCGGGGTGATGGTGACGGTCATCCAGCTCGGACAGGTGATCGGGGTCGCGGTGCTCGGCTCGGTGTTCCTCGGGCAGGTGAACCTGCCGGCGCCGGCCGCCGAGTCGGGGCACGCGCTGGAGGTCACCTTGGCGGTCAACGCCGTCGGGGTGCTGCTGGCCTCGGGCTTCGCCGCGCGCAGCCGGCGGGCGGTGCGCTGAGGGCCCTGATCCTTCCCCTGGCCCGCACCTCGGGAAACGGATTTCTGGAGCACGCCCCGGACCGTGTAAAGTAGTCGATGTCGCCGAGGGGAACGGACGGAAACGGCCGAGAAACCCGGTGACATCGCAGGTCAAGGGGCTATAGCTCAGTTGGTAGAGCGCTTGCATGGCATGCAAGAGGTCTGGGGTTCAATTCCCCATAGCTCCACAGTGGTCAAGAGCCGCCTCCCGTCAAGGGGGGCGGCTCTTCGCCGTTGTGTCCACGTCACCGGCGGGCGGGTGGGAAAGACCGCTACCGTCGTGCCATGGCCGATCTGCAGCGAAGGCGGAACGAGGAGCTGGCCCGGATACTGCACCAGCTCGGCTGGAGTCCGGAACGGCTGGCCCGCGAGGTCAGCCTCGCCCTGCCGCCGGGCCTGGCCATCAGCTCCACCGCCCCCTACAAGTGGCGCGACCGCGGCATGGTGCCGCGCAGCCCGCACGACCAGACCGTTTGCGAGGTGCTCAGCCGCACCCTGGGCATCGCCGTCACCTACGAGCAGCTCTGGGGCCGGATGGGCGGCCACCGCGGCGCCAAGATCCTCTCGCCCCGGCTGCTCACCGACCCGTGGACCGCCGACACCGCCCAGACCGCCCTGCGTGAGGCCGCCACCGACGCCGGGCCCGTCCGCCTCACCGACCTCTTCCGCAGCGCCGACCTCGACCACGCCGCCGAACGGCTCGCCTCCGCGCCCCCGCCGGTCGGCGGCGGCGAGGGCGCGCTGCGCATCGACGCCGGACTGGTCGGCGAGCTCGGCCTGTCCTTCCGCAGCAAGCAGCGGCTCGAACGCTCCTGTGGCGGCGGCCTCGTCCTCGGCCCCACCCGGGCCGAACTCGCCATGCTCGCCAAGCTGTTGGAACTCGGCGCGTACGACGAACGGCTGGGTCGCGAGCTGTACGGGACGGCCAGCAGGCTCGCCCGACTGGCCGGCTGGGCCGCCTACGACCTCGGCCACGACGCGGCCGCCCAGCGGGCCTTCGTCGCCGCGCTGCGCGCCGCCCACGTCAGCGGCGACCCACGGCTCGGCGTCGCCGGGCTCGGCGCGCTGGTGGTGCTCGCCACCCAGGGCGCCGGCGGGCGCGGCCTGGACGCCGTCTCCGCGCTGCGCACCGCCCTGGAGACCCACGGCCCCGCGCTCAGTCCCACCTCCCGGGCCCGCCAGCTCGGCCGGATCTCCCGCGCCCACGGCCGGCGCGGGGAGGCCGAGCAGGCCGAGGCGGCCGCCACCCGGGCCTTCGCCGAACTGGACGGCGTGCCCGGCACCGAGGAGGCCCGGGCCGACCTCGCCGGCATGGTGGGGGAGGGGCGGCTGGCGCTCGGCCGGTGCCGGATGGCCAAGCCGCTGCTCGCCGAGGCCGTCGCCGGGCTCGGGCCGGGGCGGGCGCGGTCCAAGGCGCTGCTGATGGTCCGCCTCGCCGAGACCCATCGGCGGCTCGGCGACCAGCGCGAGGCCGCCCGTACCGTGGCACAGGCGCGTTCGCTGGCGGCGGGGATGCAGTCGGAGCGGCTGGCGAAGGCGCTGCGGGACTTCGACGCGGCGGGGCGGGCGGCGGCGCGGTGATCCCGGTTCGGCACGGTGTGGTGGGCGCGGCGCGGGGATCCAGGTCCGGCACGGTGTGGTGGTCCACGCCCGGCGCGGCAGCGCCCGCTGGGCGGTACGGCCGGGAGTGCCCTGACCTGCTTGCGGTACCCTGAGCCCATGCGAACCGTGCGCCTGCTCCTTAGCCGGCCGCGCTGACCAGGACCGGCCGCGCCTTAGGGCGGTGCCGGAGTCGGCGTGGCGTCCCCTCCTGCGAGGGGATTTTTTGTTTTCCGCCCCCGCCCGCGTCGTGGGACGGGTCCACGGGCCGGCCGCGTCGCGGTTCGCCAACTGACACCGATGGAGCTTGAAGGACCATGAGCGAGACGACCCCTGCGTCCGGCGCGGCCGAGACCGCGACCGAGCCGTTCCGGTACAGCGCCGCGCTGGCGGCGGACATCGAGTCCCGCTGGCAGGACCTCTGGGAGAAGGAGGGCACCTTCCACGCCCCCAACCCCACCGGTGCGCTGGCCGACCCGGCCGCGGGGGACGTCGCCGCGAAGCCGCACAGCTTCATCATGGACATGTTCCCGTACCCCTCGGGCGCGGGCCTGCACGTCGGCCACCCGCTGGGCTACATCGCCACCGACGTCTTCGCCCGCTACCAGCGGATGACCGGCCACAACGTGCTGCACACGCTGGGCTACGACGCCTTCGGCCTGCCCGCCGAGCAGTACGCGGTGCAGACCGGCACCCACCCGCGGGTCTCCACCGAGGCCAACATCACCAACATGCGCCAGCAGCTGCGCCGGCTGGGCCTGGGCCACGACCCGCGCCGCTCGATCTCCACGATCGACCCGGACTACTACCGCTGGACCCAGTGGATCTTCCTGCAGATCTTCAACTCCTGGTACGACGAGGACGCGCGCAAGGCCCGTCCGATCGCCGAACTGGTCGGCCAGTTCGAGTCCGGCTCGCGTGAGGTGCCGGGCGGGCGCGCCTGGGCGGAGCTGTCCGCCGCGGAGCGCGACGAGGTCCTGGGCGAGTACCGGCTGGCCTACGCCAAGGAGGTGCCGGTCAACTGGTGCCCGGGACTGGGCACCGTGCTGGCCAACGAGGAGGTCACCGCGGACGGCCGCTCCGAGCGCGGCAACTTCCCGGTGTTCAAGTCCAACCTGCGCCAGTGGATGATGCGCATCACCGCGTACTCCGACCGCCTGATCGCCGACCTGGACCTGCTGGACTGGCCCGAGGCCATCAAGCTGCAGCAGCGCAACTGGATCGGCCGCTCCGAGGGCGCCCGGGTCGACTTCGCCGTCGACGCCGGCAAGATCACCGTCTTCACCACCCGGCCCGACACCCTGTTCGGCGCCACCTACATGGTGCTGGCGCCCGAGCACGGCCTGGTCGACTCCATCGTCCCCGCCGCCTGGCCGGAGGGCGTCCCCGCCGAGTGGACCGGCGGCGCCGCCACCCCCGCCGAGGCCGTCGCCGCCTACCGCGCCGCGGCCGCCGCCAAGTCGGACGTCGAGCGGCAGGTCGAGGCCAAGGTCAAGACCGGTGTCTTCACCGGCGCCTACGCCGTCAACCCGGTCAGCGGCGAGTCCGTCCCGGTGTTCATCGCCGACTACGTGCTGATGGGCTACGGCACCGGCGCCATCATGGCCGTCCCCGCCCACGACCATCGCGACTTCGCGTTCGCCCGCGCCTTCGCCCTGCCGATGCGCTGCGTCGTCGAGCCGACCGACGGGCGCGGCGAGGACCCGGCCGGCTGGGACGACGCGTTCGACACCTACGACTCCGTCATCGTCAACTCCGCGCGCTCCGAAGGCGACCTGTCGCTGGACGGGCTGAGCGTGGTCGACGCCAAGGCCGCCGTCACCGCCTGGCTGGCCGAGCGCGGCATCGGCGAGGGCACCGTCAACTACCGCCTGCGCGACTGGCTGTTCAGCCGTCAGCGGTACTGGGGCGAGCCCTTCCCGATCGTCTACGACGAGGACGGCGTGATGCACGCGCTGCCCGAGTCGATGCTGCCGGTCGAGGTCCCCGAGGTCGACGACTACTCGCCGCGCACCTACGACCCGTACGACGCGGACTCCTCGCCGGAGACCCCGCTGTCGCGCAACGAGGCCTGGGTCGACGTCGAGCTGGACCTGGGCGACGGCGTCAAGAAGTACCGCCGAGAGACCAACACCATGCCCAACTGGGCGGGTTCGTGCTGGTACGACCTGCGCTACGTCGACCCGACCAACACCGAGGCTGTCGTCGACCCGGCCAACGAGCAGTACTGGCTGGGCCCCACCGCGGCCAAGCCGGCCGGCGGCGCCGACCTGTACGTCGGCGGCGCCGAGCACGCCGTGCTGCACCTGCTGTACGCGCGCTTCTGGCACAAGGTGCTGCACGACCTGGGCCACGTCTCCTCGGTCGAGCCGTTCCACAAGCTGTTCAACCAGGGCATGATCACCGCGGACGTCTACCGCGACGAGCGCGGCTTCCCGGTGCCCGCCGCCGAGGTCGAGGAGCGCGACGGCAAGTACTTCTGGCAGGGCGAGCCGGTCAAGCGCGAGGCCGGCAAGATGGGCAAGTCCCTGAAGAACGCCGTCGCCCCGGACGAGATCGCCGACGAGTACGGCGCGGACACCCTGCGCCTGTACGAGATGTCCATGGGCCCGCTGGACGTCTCCCGCCCCTGGGACACCCGGGCCGTCGTCGGCTCGTACCGATTCCTGCAGCGGCTGTGGCGCAACGTCGTCTCGGAGACCACCGGGGAACTGGTCGTCACCGAGGAGCAGCCGGACGAGGCGACCCTGCGCGCCCTGCACAAGGCCATCGACGGCATCCGCGGCGACATGGCCGGGCTGCGCTTCAACACGGCCGTCGCCAAGGCGATCGAGCTGAACAACTACCTGGTCAAGCGCGGCTCCACGCCGCGCGCGGTGGCCGAGCAGCTGGTCCTGATGGTCGCGCCGCTGGCCCCGCACATCGCCGAGGAGCTGTGGCGCCGCCTGGGCCACGGCGAGTCGCTGGCGCACGCCGACTACCCGGTCGCCGACCCGGCGTACGTGGTCGACGAGACGGTGACCTGCGTGGTGCAGATCAAGGGCAAGGTGAAGGCCCGGCTGGAGGTCGCGCCGAGCATCTCGGACGCCGAGCTGGAGGCGCTGGCGCTGGCGGACCCGGCGGTGGTCGCGGCGATCGGCGACGCGGTGGTGCGGAAGGTGATCGCGCGGGCGCCGAAGCTGGTGAACGTCGTCACCGGTTGAGGGTTCGGGTGAGGCCGGCTGAGCCGGTTTGATCGGGCGGGTGTCCTTCGGGGCGCCCGCCCGGTGCTTTTGCCGCGGGTTTCCAGATGGCTCGTGGGTGCCCGGTTCCGGGCCCTCGGGGAGATCCCGGATCTGTCCCTGATCTCCGCTTGTTGGGCCCGTTCGGACCGGCCCCAGGCCGGGTGCGGGGGCTACGGTGGAACCCTCGGCAGTGCGGCCCGCGTCGGGCCGGGTGGGGGCCGACTCGGTGGCGGAAGGTGGCGCGCGATGGACGTGTTCGGCGTGATGATCGGCTTGGTCCTGCTCTTCGGGATCGCGGTGCTGGTCTTGGCCGTGGTCGGCACGGTCAAGGCGGCCAAGGCCGTCGCCGCGAAGGTCGGGAAGCACGAGGCCAACGCCCGGCGCGCCGTCGAGACCGCCACCCTCAAGGCGAAGACGTACACCAAGGTCGGCCCGCCCGCGCAGATCGCCACCGTCCGGCTCAAGCTGCGGACCTCCCTGGACGGCACCCGGCAGGTGCTGGAGAGCGGGCTGCCGCAGGACGGCCAGCTCGGCGAGGCCCTCGCGCTGCTGACCCGGCTCGAGGCCCATGCGGCGGAGCTGGACGGCGAGCTGCGGATGCTGGAGCGCGAGCCGGACACCGCGCGGATCGCGGCCAAGCTGTCGGAGCTGCGGGAGCGGGCGGAGCGGATCACCCACTCGGCGGAGACCATGCGGTGGGCGGCGCAGGACCGGATGCACCGGTTCGCGGACGACGAGCTGGGCCGGCTGAGCCAGGAGTGCGAGAGCGAAGCGGGGGCGCTGCGGCACTGGGACACTGCGGGGGCGGGTTCTGCGGGGTCCTCGTCCGGTGTCGGGTCGTCGGCCGGTGCGGGGTCCTCGTCCGGTGTCGGGCCGTCGGCCGGTGCCGGTGCGGCTCGGGCCGGGCTGACGGACGGGAAGGGACGGCCGAGCGCGGAGGAGTTGCTCGGGCTGGCCGAACCGCTGGCGAAGCTGGCGCAGCGGCTGCGCAAGCCGTCGACGGGGCCCTCGGCGGGCTGAGTCACCGCGCCCTCCCGGTGCGCGGGGAAGAGTGCTGTCCTCCCGGACGAACGGGGAGTAACCTCCGCCTCATGCCCTCCGACCTCGCACTTGTCACCGATTCCACGGCCTACCTGCCGCAGGAGGCCCTCGACCGGCACGGGATCACGGTGGTCCCGCTGAGCGTCGCGGTCGGTGACTCGGTCCTCTGCGAGGGCGTCGAGATCTCCCCGAAGGACGTCGCCGAGGCACTGCGCGCCAAGCAGCGGGTCACCACCTCCCGGCCCAACCCGGAGGCCTTCGCCGCCACCTACCGCGCGGCCGCCGAGGCCGGGGCGAAGGGGATCGTCTCGGTGCACATCTCCGGCGAGCTGTCCGGCACGGTCGAGGCCGCCCGGCTGGCGGCCGCCGAGGCGCCCGTACCCGTGCGGGTGGTGGACAGCCGGCTGGTCGGCATGGCCCTCGGATACGGGGTGCTGGCGGCGGCAGAGGCGATCGAGGCCGGTCGGGGCCTGGCGGGGGCGGCGGGGGCGGCGGAGCGACGGGTGGCCGTGACCAGCGGGTTCTTCTACGTGGACACCCTGGAGTACCTGCGCCGGGGCGGACGGATCGGGGCGGCGCGGGCGCTGCTCGGGTCGGCGCTGGCGGTCAAGCCGCTGCTGTACCTGGACGGCGGGCGGATCGAGCCGCTGGAGAAGGTGCGGACGGCCTCGCGGGCGATCGCGCGGCTGGAGGAGATCGCGGTCGAGCGGTCGGGGGAAGACGAGGTGGACATCACCGTCCACCACCTGGCGGCCGAGGACCGGGCCGAGCCGCTCGCGGAGCGGCTGCGGGCGCGGGTGCCTGGGCTGCGGGAGCTGTACGTGGGCGAGGTGGGGGCGGTGATCGGCGCGCACGTCGGGCCGGGCCTGCTCGCGGTGGTGGTCGCGCCGCGCTGAGGCGGCGGTCCGGTCAACTTCCGTGGGTGCCCCTCACTCGTGTGAGCGACGTTTTTTATCCACAACTCCCGGGTTATCCACAGGGCTTCGGTAATTTCTGCAGGCCGCCCTCCAGGCTCCTAGCGTCCTCGCCATGACGACTTTGGGCCTGGGCGCGGCGAAGCGCCAAGCGATCAACGAGACGGTGCGGCTGCGGATGGCGGCGCTGCTGCCGACGCTGGACGACGAGCCGGAGGGCGCTTCCTCCACGGGTTCGCCTCCGCCCTCGGGGACTTCTCCGCCGCCGCCCGCTGAGGCGGCGCCGGTGGCGGCGGTGGACCTCGTCGACCCGCCGTCGGGTGGCGGGGCGCGGCTGCGGTTCGCCACGGCGCTGGCGCTCGACCGGCGGGCGCTGGCCGGGCTGGTGGTCCTGCTGCTGTTCGCGGTGGGTTACGCCGTGCAGCACTTCTGGCTGGCCAGGCCGGAGCCGGTGGCCGTTCCGGCGCTGGCGGTGGCCTCGGCGCCGGCGGAGCCGGGCATGCGCTCGGGCGATGCCTCGGCCGGCTCCGTGACCGGTTCCGGAGCTGGTTCCGGGGCAGGCCCGCCCGAGGCCGCTGCGGGTCCGGGCGCGCAGGCCGCCGTCGTGATCGACGTCGGCGGACGGGTCCACCTGCCCGGCCTGCACACCCTGCCCGGTGGCTCCCGGGTGGCCGACGCCCTACGAGCGGCGGGCGGTGCGCTGCCGGAGACGGACACCAAGGGCCTCAACCTTGCCCGGGTCCTGACGGATGGCGAGCAGATCCTGGTCGGCGAGCAGGCCCCGGCCCCCCTCCCGGTCTCCGGCGGCGCCAACGGGCCTCCCGGGGGCGGCGCACCCCGACCACCCGTCAGCCTCAACCGCGCCACCCGCGAACAGCTCGACACCCTCCCGGGCGTCGGCCCGACCCTCGCCCAGCGCATTCTCGCCTACCGCACCTCGCACGGCGCGTTCCGCACGGTCGACCAGCTCCGGCAGGTCAGCGGCATCGGTGCCCGGACCTTCGCGGAACTCCGTCCGCTGCTGACGCTCTGACGTTCTTTCTCGTTCCTCTTGCTCTTCCTCGCCGACCCCTGAAGGGAGGTGCCGCCGTGTCCGCCGTCACCGCACCGCTCCCGCGCCCCCGGTCCTCGGGTGCCGACTTCCGGCTGCTGCTCCCCGCCGTCTCGGCCTGGGTGGTCGCGGCGGCGCTGCTGACCCTGGAGCCGGGGTCCGAGGTCCTGCTCCTCTCACTGGCGGGCGTCGCCGCCCTCGCGGCCGTCCTGCTGCTCGTCCGGCCGGGCCTGCTGCGTTGGCGCGGGGCCGCGGCGCTGGCCGCCGTCCTGCTCACCGCGGCGGCCGCCGCGCTCGCGACCCCACTGCACACCGCCGACCTGCACCGGGGGCCGCTGCCGGAGCTCGCCCGCGCGGCCGAGCACGCGCCGCCGCGATCCCCGGGCGCGCCCGCGCCCGTGGTGGAGGTGGAGCTGACCATCGCGGGGGACCCGAAGGTCCACGCCTCCCGGGGCGGCACCACGGGCGGGCAGAGCCTGCTCACCGTGGAGACGGTGGCCGACCGAGTCACCGTCCTCCCGGACGGGCGGGCCACCCGCACCCACACCCCCGTGACCGTCATGGTCCGAGGACCGGAGAGCAAGCCCTGGCTGCGACTGCTCCCGTCCGAGCGGCTGGTCGTGGAGGCCGAGGTGCAGCCGGCGGGGGAGGGCCACCACACCGAGTCCGCGGCGCTGCTGGTCGTCCACGGCCCGCCCCGACAGCTCGCTCCGCCGAGCCTGCCGCAGCGGATCGCCGGACGGCTGCGCGAAGGCCTGCGCACGGCATCCGACGGGCTTCCCTCCGACGCGCGCGGGCTGCTCCCGGGGCTGGTGGTCGGCGACACCTCGCGGCTGCCCGACGACCTCGTGGACGCCTTCCGGGCCACCGACCTGGTGCACCTGGTGGCCGTCAGCGGGGCCAATCTGGCCATCGTCCTCGGCGTACTGCTCGGCGCACCCGGCCAGGCCGGTACGGCGGAACGACGGGGACTGGCCCCGGTGTTGGGGCTGTCGCTGCGCACCACTGCCCTGCTCGGCACGGCGCTGACGCTGGCCTTCGTCACCGTCTGCCGGCCCGAGCCGAGCGTGCTGCGGGCGGCGGGAACGGGGCTGATCGGCATGCTGGCCCTGGCCACCGGCCGTCCGCGTCAGGCCGTACCCGCGCTCGCCGGAGCCGTGCTGGTCCTCGTCCTGCTGGACCCGTTCCTGGCCCGATCCTTCGGCTTCCTGCTCTCGGTGCTGGCCACCGCGGGGCTGCTCGTCCTCGGGCCGCACTGGGCCGAGGCCCTGCGAGCCCGGCGCTGGCCGCACCACCTGGCGGGTGCGCTGGCGGCGACGGCGGCGGCGCAGGCGCTGTGCGCGCCCGTGACGGTGGTGCTGTCCGGGCACATCAGCCTGGTCGCGATCCCCTGCAACCTGCTGGCCGAACTGGCGGTGGCCCCGGCGACGTTGCTCGGCTTCGGGGTGCTCGTCCTGCAACCCTTCTTCCCGGCCGTGGCCCGTCTGCTCGCCGAACCGGCCGGAGTGCCGGCCAGCTGGCTCGCCTTCGTGGCACGGCGCGGGGCCGAACTACCGGGTGGCCAACTGACCTGGCCGGGCGGCTGGTTCGGGACGGTGACGGTCGCCCTCGCCACCCTGGCCGCCTGCTGGGCGGCGCCCCTGCTGCTGCCCCGACGGGCGGAGCCCGGCCGGCGGGCCCGCACCCGGCGCCGCTGGGCCCGGGCGCTGGTGACGGGCACCCTGCTGGTGGTGCTGCTGGCCGTCCTGCTGCGCCCGCCGCAGCTCGCCCGGATCGCCACCGGCTGGCCACCGCCCGGATGGCGGCTCGTGATGTGCGATGTCGGACAGGGAGACATGTTGGCCCTTCGGACCGATGCGTCGGACAGCGCGGTGGTGATCGACACGGGGCCGGACCCGAACTCCGCCGACCGCTGCCTGCGCGACCTCGGCGTTACGACGGTGCCGCTCCTGCTGCTGACGCACTTCCACGCGGACCATGTCGAGGGCGTGCCGGGGGTGCTGCGGGGGCGCGATGTCGGTGCGGTCGAGGGCACGGCGCTGGACGATCCGCCGGGCGAGGCGGCCCGGGTGGCCGGCTGGGCGGCCGGTGCCGGTGTGCCGCTGTTGCGTGCGGGCCGTGGTGAACGGCGGTCGACGGGTGCGGAGTTGGCCTGGGATGTGGTGTGGCCGGATCCGCGGGCAGCCGTCGAGGCGCCCGGCGCGAACAACGCGAGTGTGGCACTGCTGGTGTCCTTGGCCGGTGGGCTGCGGATGGCGCTGCTCGGCGATCTCGAACCACCCGCCCAGTCCGCCCTGTTGGGGCGGCTGGGTCGGGTCGACGTCCTGAAGGTGGCGCACCACGGCTCGGCCCACCAGGACTGGGACCTCACCGCGGCCCTGCGGCCCCGGCTCGCCCTGATCTCCTGCGGTGAGGGCAACGCGTACGGTCATCCGTCCCCGCGCACGGTCGACCGGCTGCGCGCGCTCGGCGCCACCGTCCTGCGCACGGACCGCGCGGGCGACATCGCCGTGACCGGGGACTCCCCGGCCACCCTCGCCGTCTCCGTCCACCCCCAGCCCGACCACGGCACCCACGCCGCCCCCTCCGCCCGCCAGGGTCACTCGACCGCCGAGCCCCGAGCCCCGCCGCTGTGAACCCCGCTGTCCTCCTCTCTCCACAACGTGGGGCAAGGCAGGGGGTGGGGTGGGGAAGGAAGGAGGGGTGGGGCGGGGCCCCGGGAAAGCGGTTGCGGCGCGCTCCGGGCAGGCCCGGAGCGCGCCGCGAACAAGTGTCACCCACGTGAGCGCGAGGCGACGGCGAGCGGACGGTTGTGGGCCCCGCGAGGTCAGCGGACCGGCAGTACCCGGGTTTGCTCCTCGCGGACGGCCCGCAGCGCGGTCGGTTTGAGGCCGAGCAGCTTCAGGATGGTCGGCGCGATCTGCTTGGTCTCGACCTTCTCGTCCTCGCGGACACCGTCCGGGGTGGCGGCGCCGGAGACGACCAGCGGCACGTCCAGGTCGTCGGCGTGGGCGCCGCCGTGTTCGGCGATCTTGCTGCCGCCGGTGTAGACGACGCCGTACTGCGCGACGCCGAAGACGTCCGGCACGCGGGGGTCGCCCGGCGTGACGTGGAAGTAGTCGGCGGCCTCCTCGCCGGCGTAGACCTTCTCGACGCCGCTCCGGGTGAACGGGCGGGTCTTGCCGTTGATGTCGACGCCGGTGCCGTTCTGCGCCAGTAGGTAGTTCTTGGCGAACTCGGTGGCGGCCGCGGAGCGGTCGTTCAGCCAGAGCAGCACGCCGTCGTCGTCGACCGCGTGGGCGACGAGGTCTCCGGTGCCCGGGTGGGCGGCCTTCCAGGCGGCGTTGAGGCCGTCCAGCAGCGGGCCGTCGTCGATCCGGTTGAGCGCGGTCGGGTCGATCGGGGACTGGCCGTGCTTGGCCGAGAGGATGACGGTGGTGGAGCCGTCCAGGTGCTGCTCGCGCAGCTCCTCGGTCACCGCGCCGATCTGCCGGTCGACGAATTCCAGGTTCTTCTCGACCAGCGCGCCGGGCACGCCCTTGGTGACGTAGCCGCCCTGGAGGCCGTCGGAGCTCTTGAGCTTCTGCGCGGTGGAGACCGACTGGAAGTTCAGGCCGAAGACCGCCGGGGTGCCGACCTTCTCCGAACGGCTGTGGTCGAAGCCGTCGATCTCGTTGAGGACGGCCTGCACCTTGTAGGAGTCGTACTGTTCGGTGGCCTGGTTGTCCTTGGTCCAGTCGCCGCTGTACCCGGTCGCCTTGCTGTTGATCTCCGGGGTGAAGAGGTCCTGGACGCCCTCGCCCGAGGGGCCGTTGAGGATGTCGTAGGCGGCGTGCTTGTCCGACCACGCGGTGCGCAGACCGGCCTCGCGGGCCACCTCGAAGACGGTGTTCACCTGGAGGTAGGAGTGCGGGTAGACCGGCTTGCAGGTGTGCGGGTCGACCGGCAGCTTGGCCGGGTCGAGCAGGGTCTGCGGTCGGCCGGTCATCTGCAGGATGGATCCGGGCAGGCCGGCGAGGCCCTGGCCGGCGTCGATCGAGTCCTGGTTCTTGTCCAGGTCCTCGGTGAGGTCCACCTCGACGCCGGGTTTGGCGCCCTTGCAGTCGGTGGTGCCGGCCGGGAGCAGTGCGGCGTTGTAGGTGTCGTCGTAGTAGACGCCGGTCGTGCCCGGGCCGCCGCCGGTCAGCTGGGCGACCATGCCGGGGAAGGAGTCCGAGGGGTTGGTGGTGCTCGCGTGGGTGTACTCGACACCACCGCGGACCAGCCGGGCCAGCGCCGACTGCGGGTGCTCGGCCGTGAACCAGGCCAGGTCGGACTGGTGCAGGCCGTCGACCGAGACCAGCAGCACGTGCTTGGCGTGGGCGCCGCGGCCCTCCTCAGCGGCGGCCGCCTGGGCGACGGTGGATCCGGCGAGCACACCCGCTGCGCCGAGGGTGGCGGCGAGCCGGACATAACGACGGGTCACAGAAACTCCTGGAGGGGGAATTGGCTGCGGCGGTGCGGCTCCTAGGGTCAGAGGCTTCGGTATATCTGTGGCGGCCAGGACATGAACAGTTCCGAACCCCTCTGCGGAGAAATCCGCGAATTCGCCGGATCTCACCAACTGGAAGCCCTGTCACGGGAATTGGTGAACATGCACCGTCAATGCGCCGGAATTCACGGAACGTCCCGGCCTTTCCGTCGCCGGGCGGCACCAGCAGCTCTTCGGCACCAGCAGCTCTTCGGCACCAGCAGTTCCTCGGCGCCAGCAGCTCTTCGGTGCCAGGCTGCCGCTCGGCGGCCCGGCACCGATTCCCTCTGCGCGGGCGGGGGTTCGGCCCCGGTGCCTGCTGCGCCGGTCAGGCTTCCTCGCGCCAGCCCTCGTAGGAGGTGGCGACGGTGTCGAGGGCGTGCAGGAGGGCGGGGGTCCAGCCGTCGGCAGGGGGGTCGAGGACGACCAGCCACTGGGCGTCCTCGGCGTCGTCCTCGCCGGCCAGGGCGTCGCGGACGATCTCCAGCTCGCCGAGGTCCGGGTGGCCGGCGCTGAGCTCCTCGGCGGCCTCGTCGGCGGCGTCGCGGTCGGGCAGGACGAGCAGCTGGCGGACGAAGGGGTCGTCGACGTCCGGCAGGTCGGTGGTGTGGTTCTCGGTCACCCGGCCATTCTCCAGGTCGGGCCGGGCGGCCGGTCGGGCGGGAGTGTCCGCGACGCGTGGGATGCTGGTAGGCGATGGCCAGGAAGAGTGCACCCGACGATCTGCTCGCCCCGCTGACCCTCGCGGTCGGCCAGGAGGAGCTGCTGCTGGACCGCGCGGTCGCCCAGGTGGTGGCCGCGGCGAAGGCGGCGGACCCGGACACCGACGTACGGGACCTGCCGCCCGGCGGGCTGCAGCCCGGTAGCCTGGCCGAGCTGACCACGCCCTCGCTGTTCGCCGAGCGCAAGGTGATCGTGGTCCGGGCCGCCCAGGACCTCTCCGCCGACTCGGTGAAGGAGGTCAAGGCGTACATCGAGGCCCCGGCCGAAGAAGTGATCATGGTGTTGGTGCACGCCGGCGGCGCCAAGGGCAAGGGCCTGCTGGACGCCGGGCGCAAGGCGGGCGGCCGCGAGGTGGCCTGCGCCAAGCTGACCAAGGCGAGCGAGCGGCTGGCCTTCGTCAAGGGCGAGTTCCGCACTCTGGGCCGCTCCGCGACTCCGGAGGCCTGCCAGGCGCTGCTGGACGCGCTCGGCAGCGACCTGCGCGAGCTGTCGGCCGCGTGCAGCCAGCTGACCTCGGACGTCGAGGGCACGATCGACGAGACGGTGGTGGCCCGCTACTACAGCGGCCGGGCCGAGGCGACCGGCTTCGAGGTGGCCGACCTGGCCGTCACCGGCCGGGCCGCGGAGGCGCTGGAGCGGCTGCGCTGGGCGCTGGCCGTCGGCCAGCCGCCGACCGGCATCACCTACGCGCTGGCCTCCGGCGTGCGCAGCATCGGGCGGCTGGCGACCACCGGCCGGAACATGCGGCCGGCCGATCTGGCCCGCGAGTTGGGCATGCCACCGTGGAAGGTCGACCGGGTCCGCCAGCAGATGCGCGGTTGGACCGGCGACGGGGTGGCGGCCGCGCTGACCGCGATCGCCCAGGCCGACGCCGCCGTCAAGGGCGGCTCGGACGATCCGGCCTTCGCCCTGGAGCGCGCGGTGGTCGCCGTCGCCCGGGCCGCCCGGGCCGGCTCCCGACCCGCCTACTGACGGTTCGGGGCGGGGCCGGTTACCCGCGAGTCACTTGCGCATCGAGCGGACGGCTTCCCAGGTGTCGGCCTGCAGCGCCGTGCGGAGGTCCTCCTTGGACGGCACCTTGCTCTTGCCGTCGGTGTAACTGCCGCTCCAGGAGATGTAGTACGTCAGCCCGCCGTCGCGGACGTCCACCTCGGCGCTGACGGTGTGCCAGGTCTTGTCCGAGGTTCCCGGGTCGTCCTTGTAGATGAAGTACGCCTCTTCGCCGAGGCCCGGGATGTCGCTGATCTGGTAGCCCCGCGCGCGGTAGACCTCCTTGGCGGCCGAGAACTCCGGTGCCGGGTTCACCGCCTTGTGCAGGTCGCCGCGCATGTAGGCCGAGGCGTACTCGCCGCTGGAGGTGGTGTCGCCGATGCGCTTGAGCGACATCGAGCAGGTCATGCTGTCCAGGGCCGGGTTCTGGTCGGTGTGGTGGGTCGGCGAGCTGGTGTCCGAGGTGTTGTAGGTCTTGAGGAGGTTCTCCGGCTTCGCGGTGACGCAGAAGTTGTCCGAGGTGTGGTACGAACCGAGGCTGCGCGGCGCGGAGTTGCCGCCGCCGCTGCTGACCAGGCCCGGGATGACCAGTACGGCGGTGGTCCAGCCGGCCGAAGCGAGCACCGCGCCGACGAAGGCCCAGACGGCGTTGCGGCGCAGGTTGCCCCCGGAGCGGCCCCCGGCCGCCCCACCCGGGTGGCCTGCGGGAACGACTGGCTGAACGGCCCCGGAGAAGGCCGTGGGTGCGGCCCCGGGAACGGCCGCCCCCGGCGAGGCGGGCAGCCCGGGCGGCGGGCCGAAACCGGTCGGCCCCGGCGAACCCGGCACGGGCGTACCGGTGGGCACACCTCCCGGCGTCTGCTGCGGGAACCCGTACCCCGGCCTGTTCGGCCCCTGTCCGGGTGTCGGCGGCGGTGGCGTCGCCATGGAAGTCCCCCCTCGTGACTGGCGTCGTGGCGCTCCCCGCACCTCGAACGCAGCTCGGTCGCGCGTGACCGACCGACCATAGCGGTCGGGGCGCGGAACGCGACAGGCGCCGCAGTCGGCCTCTGGGGAAGAGGCCGGCTGCGGCGCCTGTCGTACGGCTGGTGTGCACCGCACCCGCGTGGCGAACGCAGGCCGCGTGCGGTGCGAGTTCTCGCACGCCTCGGGGTTCCGGGTAGAGGGCCGGGTCGTTCCGAGGCGGTGGGGGCCGGAGCTCCCGGGGGCGTCAGGCCTGGGCGGCGGTGTTGACGCGCTTGGTGATGGCCGACTTCTTGTTGGCGGCCTGGTTGGCGTGGATGACGCCCTTGCTCACGGCCTTGTCCAGCGCCTTGGAGGCGGCGCGGGCCAGCACGACGGCCTTCTCGGTCTCGCCGGCGGCAGCGGCCTCACGGGCCTTGCGCAGAGCGGTCTTCAGCGAGGACTTGACGGCCTTGTTGCGCAGGCGCGCCTTCTCGTTGGTCTTGTTGCGCTTGATCTGGGACTTGATGTTCGCCACGAAGGAGCCTCAGTCTTGTCTAAAAGGTATTGAACGGGCTGCACCCGACGGCCGTCGGTCCAGCTGAGAGGGCATGCCGAGGCCAGGTGCAGCAGCCCACGCTACCAGGGGCCCGCCGCGCGCCCCAAACCGGACCGGCCGGGTCAGGCGCTCAGCACCGGCTCCCCGTAGTGCTCGACCTCCGGGAACGGTCGGTAGAACCGGTGCAGCAGTTCCCGCCACCGCTGGTACTCGGCCGAGCCGCGGAACCCCTCGGTGTGGTCGGCGAGCGTCTCCCACTGCACCTGGAGCAGGAAGCGTGAGCCGCGCCCCTCGTCGAGGCAGCGGCGCAGTTCCAGGGTGCGGAAGCCGCGCTGGACGGCGATCAACGGACGGGCCTCGGCGAAGGCGGCGAGGAACTCGTCCTCCCGGCCTGGCAGGACGTCGAGCAGTGCGCTTTCCAGGATCATGGCTGGCCATCCTGCCGTCGTATCGCAAGGGGCGGAAGGCTCCGAGGTGCCCGAACGGCGTCCGGTGCCGCGGTCGTGGGAAGATGGGAGGAACTATTTCGATCGGACGAGACTGTCCGGTCCCCGGGATAGCCGGTCAGCGATGATCCGGACACCCCCGGCCCCGGACCAACGGAGAATCGGACCAAGGTGCCCGCGACCCCCAGCAATGTGCCAGAGCCCAGCCGTACCGACCCGGCGCTGATCCGCAACTTCTGCATCATCGCCCACATCGACCACGGCAAGTCGACGCTCGCAGACCGGATGCTGCAGATCACCGGCGTCGTCGACCCGCGGCAGATGCGTGCCCAGTACCTCGACCGCATGGACATCGAGCGAGAGCGCGGCATCACCATCAAGTCGCAGGCGGTCCGCCTCCCGTGGGCCCCGAAGACCGGGCCGGACGCCGGGACGACGCACATCCTCAACATGATCGACACCCCGGGCCACGTGGACTTCACGTACGAGGTGTCCCGCTCCCTGGCGGCCTGCGAGGGCACCATCCTGGTGGTCGACGCGGCCCAGGGCATCGAGGCGCAGACCCTCGCCAACCTGTACCTGGCGCTGGAGAACGACCTCACGATCGTCCCGGTGCTGAACAAGATCGACCTGCCGGCCGCCCAGCCGGAGAAGTACGCCGCCGAGATCGCCCACATCATCGGCTGTGACCCCTCCGACGTGCTCCAGGTCAGTGCCAAGACCGGCCTCGGCGTCGAGGACCTGCTGGACCACATCGTCAACACCATCCCGGCCCCGGTCGGGGTCGCGGACGCCCCGGCCCGCGCGATGATCTTCGACTCGGTGTACGACGCCTACCGCGGCGTGGTCACCTACGTCCGTGTCGTGGACGGCCAGCTCACCAAGCGCGAGCGCATCGCGATGATGTCCACCGGCGCCACCCACGAGCTGCTGGAGATCGGTGTCATCTCGCCCGAGCCGAAGGTCGCCGACGGCCTCGGCGTCGGCGAGGTGGGCTACATCATCACCGGGGTGAAGGACGTCCGGCAGTCCAAGGTCGGTGACACGATCACCTCGCAGCACAAGGGCGCCACCGAGCCGCTCGGCGGCTACAAGGACCCGCGTCCGATGGTGTTCTCCGGCCTGTACCCGCTGGACGGTTCGGACTACCCACTGCTGCGCGACGCGCTGGACAAGCTGCGTCTCAACGACGCCGCCCTGGTGTACGAGCCGGAGACCTCGGTCGCGCTCGGCTTCGGCTACCGCTGCGGCTTCCTCGGCCTGCTGCACCTGGAGATCATCCGGGAGCGCCTGGAGCGCGAGTTCAACCTCGACCTGATCTCCACCGCCCCGAACGTGATCTACCGGGTGGTGATGGAGGACGGCAGTGAGCACACCGTCACCAACCCGAGCGAGTTCCCGTCCGGCAAGATCGCCGACGTCTTCGAGCCGGTCGTGCGCGGCACCATCCTGGCGCCGAACGAGTTCGTCGGCGCGATCATGGAGCTGTGCCAGTCCCGCCGCGGCAGCCTGCAGGGCATGGACTACCTGTCCGAGGACCGGGTCGAGCTGCGCTACACCCTGCCGCTCGCGGAGATCGTCTTCGACTTCTTCGACCAGCTGAAGTCCAAGACCCGCGGCTACGCCTCGCTCGACTACGAGCCCATCGGCGAGCAGAGCGCCAACCTGGTGAAGGTCGACATCCTGCTGCACGGCGACGCGGTGGACGCGTTCTCCGCGATCGTGCACAAGGACAAGGCCTACGGCTACGGCGTGATGATGGCGGGCAAGCTGCAGAAGCTCATCCCCCGCCAGCAGTTCGAGGTGCCGATCCAGGCCGCCATCGGCTCCCGGGTGATCGCCCGTGAGACGGTGCGCGCGATCCGCAAGGACGTCCTCGCCAAGTGCTACGGCGGTGACATCTCCCGTAAGCGGAAGCTGCTGGAGAAGCAGAAGGAAGGCAAGAAGCGGATGAAGATGGTCGGCAGCGTGGAGGTCCCGCAGGAGGCCTTCATCGCCGCGCTGTCCACCGACGCCGAGACGCCGAAGGACAAGAAGTAGCACCGAGCGGTACCAGGAGGGCCCGGGCACCCGCCCGGGCCCTTCCGCGTTCCCCGTTCCCAGGGACGCGCCGTTCCCGCAGGACGTCCCGCCGGTTACTTGAGCGCACCGAGGACGACGGTGACGATCCCGGCCTTGGCCAGCCGCCCCGCGGTGCCGGTGAAGACGGTGGGCTTCATCGAGTCGTCCGGGTGGACCAGCTGCAGCAGCCCGTCCCGCCGACCGAGGCTCAGGCACTGCACGACGTACCGGAACGAGAACGGCTTCGAGGTGCGCCCGTCGAGCAGCTTGCCGACGTACTGGCCCTGCGGCAGGGCGGTGGCACAGCCCATCCGGAGGGTGCCGACGCCGGGGACGGTCACCGCGGCGGCGTCGCCGACCACGTGGACGTCCGGGTGCGAGACCGACCGCAGGTGGTCGTCGACCAGGGCCCGGCCGTGCTCGTCCACGGCCAGTCCGGCCTCGGCTGCCAGCGGGTGCGGCTCCATCGAGGCGGCCCACACGGTGAGGTCGGCCTCGATCGGGCCGGCGGTGGTGCGCAGCCCGTCCGGGGTGACCTCGGTGACGGTGGCGTTCTCGTGGACGGCGACGCCGAGCCGGTCGAGGACGCGCCGGACGTGGGCGCGGCCCTTGGGCGAGTAGATGCCGCCGACCTGCCCGGCCGCGACGATCCTCACCCGCCAGCCGGGGTGGGCCTCGGCGAGTTCGGTGGCCAGTTCGATGCCGGTGGCACCGCCGCCGACGACGGCCAGGGTGCCGGGGCGGTCGGCCTCGCGGATCAGGCGCCGCACCTCGGCGGCGCGCTCCACGGGGTGGGCGTGCTCGGCGGCGCCGGGGACACCGTGCCAGGCGGTGCGGCTGCCGAGGGCGTAGACCAGGGTGTCGTAGCCGAGGGTGGTGCCGTCGTCCAGGACGATTTTGTGCCCGGCCGGGTCGAGTTCGACGGCCCGGGCCCGGTGGTGCTGGATCCGGCGGCCACGGGCCAGTTCGCCGATGGCGGGCCAGTCGCGGCCGCGGCCGGCCGCGGTCTCGTGCTGGCGGATGCGGTGCAGGAGCCGCTCCTCGGGGGCGACCAGGGTGACGGTGTGGTGCCGTCCGGCGCCCTTGGCCGCGGTGAGTCCGGCGTACCCGGCGCCCAGTACGACGATCCGCTTGCCGGTGCTGGTGGTGCTGCTCATCTCGTCCGCCTCCTCGCGAGGTCGCTCCGGTGGAGCGCTGTTCGGGAGGGGGACGACGCGGCCGGTCAGGATGTGACGGTGACCTGTGTCACATGCTCGCGGGGGGCCGTGTCACGGTGCTGCGACCGGGCTGATCCGGGCGAGCTTCTCGGGGTTGACCACGATGTACGCCTCGGTGATCCGCCCGTCGGCCAGGGCGAAGGCCACCACGCCGGTGACGGTGCCGGTGGCCTTCTCGTACCAGACCAGGCCCGGCTCGCCGTTGACCGTCGCGTGGCCGAGCCCGAACTCGGGGGTGAACCACTTGTCCACCAGACCGGCCACCAGCCGGGCCACCTTGTCGGCGCCGCGGACCGGGCGGGCGGCGGCGCGGACGATGCCGCCGCCGTCGGCGTGCCAGACCACATCCGGGTCGAGGATCTCCATCAGGCCCAGGATGTCGCCCTCGGTGCTGGCGGCGGCGAAGGCCTCCACGGCCCGGCGGTGCTCGGCCGGGTCGGCGCCCGTCTGCGGGCCGCCGTCCTTGACCCGGCGGCGGGCCCGGGAGGCGAGCTGGCGGGTGGCCTCGGGGGTGCGGTCCAGGGAGGCGGCGATGTCGTCGAAGCCGACCGCGAAGACGTCGTGCAGGACGAAGGCGGCCCGTTCGGCCGGGGTGAGCTGCTCCAGTACGGCGAGCAGGGCGAGCGAGACGGACTCGCCGCGTTCGGCCAGCTCGGCGGGGGAGTCGGGGGCGATCGCGTAGGAGACGGACGGCTCCGGAAGCCACTCGCCGTAGTAGGCCTCGCGGCGGGCCCGGGCGGAGCCGAGCTGGTCGTAGCAGAGCCGGGTGACCACGGTGGTGAGGAAGGCGCGCGGGTCGGTGACGGCGGTCCGGTCGGCGGCCCGCCAGCGCAGCCAGGCGTCCTGGAGGACGTCCTCGGCGTCGGCGATGGAGCCGAGCAGCCGGTAGGCGACCGAGCCCAGGTAGCGGCGGTTCGTCTCGAACGCGTCCGGGGCCTGTTCGGGGGCGGTGGGCTGGGCGGTCACGGGGCCACGGTAGCGAAGAGGGCCGCCCGCTGAGAAGATCCGCGGCGCGCGAAGGGCCGGGCGGGTGAGTCCCGTCCCGGCCCGTCACGTGAGGGGGTGTCAGTCGACCTCGGCCACGGCCTCCGCGAACTGCGCCTGGTACAGCCGGGCGTACGCGCCGCCGGCGGTGATCAGCTCGTCGTGGGTGCCCTGCTCCACGATCGAGCCGCTCTCCATCACCAGGATCACGTCGGCGTCGCGGATGGTGGAGAGCCGGTGGGCGATCACGAAGCTGGTGCGGCCGGTGCGCAGCCGGGCCATGGCCCGCTGGATCAGCACCTCGGTACGGGTGTCGACCGAGCTGGTGGCCTCGTCCAGGACCAGGATGGACGGCTGGGCGAGGAACGCCCGGGCGATGGTGATCAGCTGCTTCTCGCCGGTGCTGACGCTGGCGCCCTCGTCGTCGACGACGGTGTCGTAGCCGTCCGGCAGGGTGCGGACGAAACGGTCGACGTGGGCGGCCTTGGCGGCCTCGATGACCTGCTCGCGGGTGGCGCCCTGGGCGCCGTAGGCGATGTTGTCGGCGATGGTGCCGCCGAACAGCCAGGTGTCCTGGAGCACCATGCCGATGCCCGAGCGCAGCTCCTCGCGGGACATCGCGGCGATGTCCACCCCGTCCAGGGTGATCCGGCCGCCGCTGACCTCGTAGAACCGCATCAGCAGGTTGACCATGGTGGTCTTGCCGGCGCCGGTGGGGCCGACGATGGCCACGGTCTGGCCGGGCTCGACCTTGAGCGAGAGGTCCTCGATGAGCGGCTTGTCCGGGTCGTAGCGGAAGGACACGTCCTGGAAGGCGACCCGGCCGCGGACCGCGTCCGGCTTCTCCGGCATGGCCGGCTCGGGGCTCTGCTCGGTGGCGTCCAGCAGCTCGAAGACGCGCTCGGCGGAGGCGACGCCGGACTGCACCAGGTTGGCCATGCTGGCGACCTGGGTGAGCGGCTGGCTGAACTGCCGGGAGTACTGGACGAAGGCCTGCACGTCGCCGATGGACAGCGCGCCGCTGGCCACCCGCAGTCCGCCGACCACGGCGACCAGCACGTACTGCAGGTTGCCGATCAGCATCATCGCGGGCTGGATGATCCCGGAGATGAACTGGGCCCGGAAGCTGGACTGGTAGAGCGCCTCGTTGTGCTCGCGGAAGGTCTCGGCGGACTCGCGCTGCCGGCCGAACACCTTGACCAGGGTGTGGCCGGTGTACATCTCCTCGATGTGGGCGTTGAGTTGGCCGGTGGACTTCCACTGCTGGACGAACTGCGGCTGCGCCCGCTTGCCGACCTTGGCGGCGACGACCACCGACAGCGGCACCGAGACCAGTGCGATCACGGCGAGCAGCGGGGAGATCCAGAACATCATCGCCAGCACGCCGACCACGGTGAGCAGCGAGTTGACGACCTGTCCCATGGTCTGCTGCATGGACTGGCCGATGTTGTCGATGTCGTTGGTGACCCGGCTGAGCACCTCGCCGCGCGGCTGCTTGTCGAAGTAACTCAGCGGCAGCCGGGCCAGCTTGGCCTCGACGTCCTGGCGCAGCCGGTAGCTGGCCGACTGGACCGCCTTGGTGGCCAGACGGCCCTGGAAGATGCCGAAGACGGCGGAGGCGACGTAGATGCCGAGCACCCAGAGCAGGATGGACCCGATGGCGCCGAAGTCCATGCCGTGGCCGGGGGTGAAGTCGACCGCGGAGAGCAGGTCGGCGATGCCGCCCTCGCCGTGGGCGCGCAGCCCGTCGATGACCTCGGCCTTGGAGGTGCCGGGCTGGAAGCGGGCGCCGACGACGCCGGCGAAGATCAGGTCGGTGGCGTCACCGAGGATCTTGGGGCCGGTGACGGCGCAGCCGATGCCGAGCGCGCCGAGCACCAGGACACCGATCAGCACGTTGCGCTCGGGGCGCAGCAGGCCGAGCACGCGCTTGCCGGAGCCCTTGAAGTCCATGGACTTCTCGGCGCCCTGACCGCCCATGAAGCGGCCCGGTCCGGCGGGGCCGCGGCGGGCGGCGGCGGCCTGGGAGTCGCTGGGGAGTCCGCCCTCCGGGCCCGAGGGCTTTCCGGCGGGTTTTCCGGCAATGCCGGCGGGCTTTGCGGGGCTGGTCATGCCGCCTCCTGCTCGGTGAGCTGGGAGAGCACGATCTCCCGGTAGGTCGGGTTGTCGGCCATCAGTTCGCGGTGGGTGCCGGCGCCGACGACGGCGCCCTCGTCGAGGACGATGATCCGGTCGGCGTCGCGGATGGTGGACACGCGCTGGGCGACGATCAGGACGGTGGCGTCGGAGGTCTCGTGGGCGAGGGCCTTGCGCAGCTTGGCGTCGGTGGCGTAGTCGAGCGCGGAGAAGGAGTCGTCGAAGAGGTAGACGTCGGGTTTGCGCACCAGCGCCCGGGCGATGGCCAGGCGCTGGCGCTGGCCGCCGGAGACGTTGCTGCCGCCCTGGGCGATCGGGGCGTCCAGGCCCTCGGGCAGCTTCTCGACGAACTCCTTGGCCTGGGCGATCTCCAGGGCGTGCCAGAGCTCCTCGTCGGTGGCGTCGGGACGGCCGTAGCGGAGGTTGCTGGCGACGGTGCCGGAGAACAGGTACGGCTTCTGCGGGACGATGCCGATGCTCTCGGCGATCGCGTCGGCGGAGAGTTCGCGCACGTCCACGCCGTCCAGCAGGACCTGCCCGCCGGTGGCGTCGAAGAGCCGGGGGACGAGGCCGAGCAGGGTGGACTTGCCGCTGCCGGTGGAGCCGATGATGGCGGTGGTCTCGCCGGGGTGGGCGGTGAGGTCGATGCCGCGCAGCACCGAGGCCTCGGCGCCGGGGTAGCGGAAGTCGACGTCGCGCAGCTCCAGGTTGCCGCGGCGCAGTACCTCGGTGATCGGCGCGGTCGGCGGGACGACGCTGGTGCTGGTGCCGAGGACCTCGTCGATGCGCTCGGCGCAGACCTCGGCGCGCGGCACCATCATGAACATGAAGGTGGCCATCATGACGCTCATCAGGATCTGCATCAGGTAGGAGAGGAAGGCGGTGAGCGCGCCGATCTCCATGTTGCCGCTGTCGATGCGGTGGGCGCCGAACCAGAGCACCGCGACGCTGGAGACGTTCACGACCAGCATCACGACCGGGAACATCATGGACATCAGCCGGCCGACCTGCCGGGCGACCTGCGTGAGGTCCTCGTTGGCGTCGGCGAAGCGGTTCTGCTCGTGGTCGTCCTTGACGAAGGCGCGGATCACCCGGATGCCGGTGATCTGCTCGCGCAGCACCCGGTTCACGGTGTCGATCTTCTTCTGCATGCTGCGGAACTTGGGCCGCAGCGCCCGCACCAGCAGGGTGACGACGACGCCGAGCGCGGGGATGACGGCGAGCAGCAGGCCGGACAGCGGGACGTCCTGGTTGAGCGCCATGATGATGCCGCCGACGCACATGATCGGCGCGGCCACCATCAGGGTGAAGCTCGTCAGGGCCAGCATCTGGACCTGCTGGACGTCGTTGGTGGTGCGGGTGATCAGGGAGGGTGCGCCGAACTGGCCGACCTCGCGGGAGGAGAAGGTCTGCACCCGGTCGAAGACGGCGGCCCGGACGTCCCGGCCGAAGGCCATTGCCGTGCGTGCTCCGTAGTAGACGGCGCCGATCGAGCAGAGCGCCTGGACCAGGGTGACGCCGATCATCACCGCGCCCAGGCGCAGGATGTAGCCGGTGTCGCCCTTGACCACGCCTTTGTCGATGATGTCGGCGTTGAGTGTCGGCAGGTAGAGCGCCGCGAGGGTGGACACCAGCTGGAGTACCACCAGCAAGGTGATCGGGCGGGAGTATGGGCGCAGGTACGCCCGGAGCAGTCTGATCAGCACTGGCACACTCTTGTCGTCGCCGGTCGGGTTCGCACCCCAATTCTCGTTGTTCTGTAGCGTCGTACAGACGATTCGAGGGCTGTCCGGCTGAGGTTTGCCGGGCCTTTGCCAAGCGTCCCGCGATGTGGGTGCGGACGGGCCGTCCGTGCGCCCCCGTTTCCGGGCACCGGCGCCGTGGAGTCGTGCCAGCTGGCCTCGCCCTCTTACGGAACGACCGGTTTCCCCCTAGGCTGCTGACTACGCCCTTGTTACTGACCGGTACCGCTCAGGTGAACCGGGGCCCGGCGGCCGCCCCCACGGACGCCGCAATCCCTCAGACGGCCACCCGCCCCCGGAGGTCCTCGTTGAGTTCCGCGCAGTCCCTGATCGACTCCGGCAGTGCCGACCTGGTCGCCGGGCGTCCGGCCTCCGTCGCCCACCTGTTCCTTGAGCGCGTCGCAGCCACCCCGAACGCCGAGGCGTACCGCTACCCGGCCCCGGTGGACGAGCACGCCGCGGACGGCGCCCCGGGCGCCGAGCAGTGGCGCTCGCTCACCTGGGCGCAGACCGCAGTCCGGGTGAAGGCGGTGGCGGCCGGCCTGATGGCGCTCGGCATCCAGGCGGAGGACCGGGTCGCGCTGGCCTCCTCCACCCGGCTGGAATGGATCATCGCCGACCTCGGGGCCATGTGCGCGGGCGCCGCCATCACCACGGTCTACCCCAGCACCAACGCCGACGAGACCGCCTTCATCCTCTCCAACTCCGGCTCCAAGGCGCTGTTCGCCGAGAACGCCGCCCAGCTGGCCAAGGCCGTCGGCCAGATCGAGCAGCTGCCCGAGCTGCGCACCGTCATCCTCTTCGACGAGCCGGCCGAGACCCCCGAGACGGCCGGGCTGGAGCTGCTCACCCTCGCCGAGCTGGAGCGGCGCGGCGCGGAGTACCTGGAGCAGCACCCGGACGCGATCGAGAAGGCCGTGGCCGCGCTCGACAAGGAGCAGCTGGCCACCCTCATCTACACCTCCGGCACCACCGGCCGCCCCAAGGGCGTGCGCCTGGTGCACGACTGCTGGGCGTACGAGGGCCGGGCGCAGGAGGCCAGCGGCCTGCTGGGCCCCGACGACGTCCAGTTCATGTGGCTGCCGCTGTCGCACGTCTTCGGCAAGACGCTGATCTCGGGCCAGATCGCCACCGGCCACGTGATGGCGGTGGACGGCCGGGTTGACCGGATCATCCACAACCTGCCGGCCATCCGGCCGACCGTCATGGCCTCCGCGCCGCGCATCTTCGAGAAGGTCTACAACGGCATCGCCGGCCGGGCCCGGGCCGAGGGCGGCGCCAAGTACAAGATCTTCATGTGGGCCGCCAAGGTCGCCCGCGAGCACGCCCGGGCCGTCCAGGAGAGCCGGATCGCCACCGGCGCCGAGGCCGCCCCGCTGGGCCTGCGGCTCCAGCACTCGCTGGCCGACAAGCTGGTGTACGCCAAGATCCGGGCGGCCTTCGGCGGCCGGCTGCGCGGCGCCGTCTCCGGCAGCGCGGCGCTCGCCCCCGAGATCGGCTACTTCTTCCTCGGCGCCGGGGTGCCGATCCTGGAGGGCTACGGCCTCTCCGAGACCAGCGCCGGCTCCTGCGTCAACCGCAAGGAGGACGTGCGGATCGGCACGGTGGGCCGCGCGCTGCCCGGCACCGAGGTGCGGATCGCCGAGGACGGCGAGATCCTGCTGCGCGGCCCCGGCGTCATGCGCGGCTACCACAACCTGCCGGACAAGACCGCCGAGGTGCTGGAGCCGGACGGCTGGTTCCACACCGAGGACATCGGCGAGCTGAGCGCCGACGGCTTCCTGCGGATCACCGACCGCAAGAAGGACCTGTTCAAGACCTCCGGCGGCAAGTACGTGGCGCCCAGTGAGGTCGAGGGCAAGTTCAAGGCGGTTTGCCCGTTCGTCAGCAACATCCTGGTGATCGGCAACGGCCGCAACTTCTGCACCGCGCTGATCGGCTTGGACGAGTCGGTGCTGATGCCGTGGGCCGCCGAGCACGGCCTGGCCGGCAGGAGCTATGCCGAGCTGGCCGAGGAGCCGGCCGTGCGCGAGCTGATCGAGGGCTTCGTGAAGCGGGTCAACGCCGATCTGCAGCGCTGGCAGACGATCAAGAAGTTCCACCTGCTGCCGCGCGACCTCGACATCGAGCACGGCGAACTGACCCCGAGCCTGAAGATCAAGCGCCCGGTGGTCGAGCGGACCTACGCGGACGCGGTGGCCGCGATGTACGCGGGCGCCAACGAGGCCTGATCCGCTCCGCTCCCGTACGGCCCGCGTGTTCGGTCGGGCCGTACGGGACAATGGGGTCATGCCCTCCGCACTTCCCGACGGCGAACCGGTGCCGTCCGACGGTTCCCTGCCCGCGCACGCCCTCACCGGGCTGGGGCGGCGGCCGTTCGGCTTCTACCTGCACGTGCCGTACTGCGCCAGCCGCTGCGGCTACTGTGACTTCAACACCTACACCGCCACCGAGCTGCGCTCCTCCGGTGCGGTCGCCTCGCAGGAGACCTACGCGGACAACGTGGTCGCCGAGATCAGGCTGGCCCGGAAGGTGCTGGGGGAAGTGGACCTCCCGGTGCGGACCGTCTTCCTCGGCGGCGGCACCCCCACCCTGCTGCCCGCCCGCGACCTGGTGAAGATGCTCGCCGCGCTGCGCGAGGAGTTCGGGCTCGCCCCGGACGCCGAGGTCACCACCGAGGCCAACCCGGAGTCCGTCGACCCGGCGTACCTGGCCGAGCTGCGCGAGGGCGGCTACAACCGGATCTCCTTCGGCATGCAGAGCGCCCGCCCGCACGTCCTGCAGCTGCTCGACCGCCATCACACCCCGGGCCGCCCCGAGGCCTGCGTGGCCGAGGCCCGCGCGGCCGGCTTCGAGCACGTCAACCTCGACCTGATCTACGGCACCCCCGGAGAGTCCGACGACGACTGGCGGGCCTCCTTGGAGGCGGCGATCGGGGCCGGACCGGACCACGTGTCCGCGTACTCCCTGATCGTCGAGGAGGGCACCCGGCTGGCCGCCCGGGTCAAGCGCGGTGAACTGCCGATGATCGACGACGACGTGCACGCCGACCGCTACCTCATCGCCGAGCAGGCGCTCAGCGCGGCCGGCTACTCCTGGTACGAGGTCTCCAACTGGGCCACCACCCCCGAGGGCCGCTGCCGCCACAACGAGCTCTACTGGACCGGTGCCGACTGGTGGGGCGCCGGCCCCGGCGCCCACAGCCACATCGGCGGTGTCCGCTGGTGGAACGCCAAGCACCCCGCCGCCTACGCCCAGTCCCTCGCCGAGGGCCGCACCCCGGCGCTGGGCCGCGAACTCCTCGCCGACGAGGACCGCCGCGTCGAACGCATCCTCCTCGAACTGCGCCTGGTCGACGGCGTCCCCCTGGACCTGCTGACCGACACCGGCCGCAGGGCTGCTTCTGCAGCCCTCGCCAACGGCCTGCTCGCCCCCGAGCCCTACGAGCGGGGCCGCGCCGCCCTCACCCTCCAGGGGCGGCTGCTGGCGGACGCGGTCGTGCGTGACCTGGTGGACTGAGTGTCGTTAACGTGGTGTCAGCCGTCGGAGGGAGCGCGCAATGACCGCCATCGATGACCGGGTGACGGGGATCTTCGAGAACCTGGAGGTCCCGGAAGGCTTCAAGGCCGAGCTCATCAGGGGGGAAATCGTGATGATGGCCGGGCCGGACATGGTCCACAACATCATCGTCGAAGCCATTCGGGATCAGATCCCCCGGGCGGGGTGGCACCGCCTGACCACACAGGACATCGATCTTCCCGGATTGACGAGCGAGCCTCAGCCGGATCTGGTCGTGTTCGAGCGGGATGCCTTCGAGGGGCCAGGCCGCTTGATTCCCGCGCCCGTTCTCACTCTGGTGGTTGAGGTCGTCTCCAGGACCAGCGTCCTCCGTGACTACCAGACCAAACGGGAGCTGTACGCCGAGGGCGCGATTCCCGTGTATCTGATCGTCGACCCGATCAAGGCCGTCTGTGTGCTGCTGACCGAGCCGACCCGGTCGAGCGCCTCAGGGCTGCCGGACTACGTGTCCGCGCGGACCACCAAGTTCGGCGAGCCCATTCCGGTGGATCTGCTCGGCATCACGCTCGACACCTCGGAATTCCAGACCTACTCCTGACCCGGCAGGGCCGCGAAGTCGATCAATTCCTCCACCTTGCCCAGCAGCTCGGGCTCCAGGTCCTTGTAGCTGTTCACCTTCGACAGGATGCGCTTCCAGGCCGCCGGGGTGTCCACCGGCCAGCCGAGGCGGCGGCAGGTGCCCTCCTTCCAGTCCTCGCCGCGGGGGACGGCGGGCCAGGCGGGGATGCCGACGGAGGCGGGCTTCACGGCCTGCCAGATGTCGATGTAGGGGTGGCCGACGACCAGCACCGAGTCGCCGGTGACCTGGGAGGCGATGCGGTGTTCCTTGGTGCCGGGGAGCAGGTGGTCGACCAGGACGCCGAGGCGGCGGCCGGGGCCGGGGGCGAAGTCGGCGACGATGGCGGGGAGGTCGTCGATGCCGCGCAGGTACTCGACGACGACGCCCTCGATGCGCAGGTCGTCACCCCAGACCCGTTCGACCAGTTCGGCGTCGTGCCGGCCCTCGACGTAGATGCGGGACTCGCGGGCGACCCGGGCACGGGTGCCGGGGACGGCGATCGAGCCGGAGGCGGTGCGACCGGGAGCACGGGAGGGGGCCGGGCCGGTGGGGCGGACCAGGGTGACGGCCTTGCCCTCCAGCAGGAAGCCGCGCGGGACCAGGGGGAAGACCCGGTGCTTGCCGAAGCGGTCCTCCAGGGTGACGGTGAACCCCTCGGCAGTCTTCTCGCAGCGCACCACCGCCCCGCAGAAGCCGGTGGTCACCTCCTCGACCACCAGGTCCCGTTCGGCGGGCACCTCCGGGGCGGGCTGTCCCCCAGCCTGGCGGCCGGGAGGTGCCCCCAGCTTCTTCCACGGCGGGGTGAGGTCTGGTCCGTACTGGCGGCTGCGCATACGGGTGATCATAGGGATGGCGGACGGACCGTCAGAGCCCCGGCGCGCCCCAGACCGGGAACCAGCGGCTCAGGTCCTTCTCCAGCCGCAGGTCGTTCCCCAGCATCGCGTTGACCTGCAGCTCCAGCGGGCTGTTGCGCCGCTCGCCGCCGCCGGGCATCGGGGCGAAGGGGTAGAAGGTGCCACGCTTGTAGAGGTAGACCAGGGCCAGCGACTGGCCCTCCGGATTGCGGAAGCAGACCAGCGAGCAGAGCAGCTGCGGCCCGAAGCCGTTCGCCTCCAGCTCGCTGTTGACCGCGTGCAGGTCGTTCACCAGCTCCGGCAGCTCCTCGGGCCGGTGCCGGGTGAGCAGCCAGGAGTAGCCGTAGCCGTCCTTGGAGGCCTCCACCGGCACGCCGCCGCGCTCGGTGTCGGCGTCCAGCAGCGCCCGGACCTGCTGCTCGACCTGGACGAAGGCCGCGCCCTCCACGGCCGCGAAGCAGACCGAACCGAGCCCGGTGGGGGTGAACCCGGCCCCGGCCTCCAGGGTGAGCGCGGCGGACGGCACGCCGAACAGCTGGTCTAGGTCGGGCTTGACGGGCTTGGTGCGGCCGAACAGGGCGTCCAGGAATCCCACGGCGGTCCTTTCGGATCATTCGGATCAGGCGGTGATCAGCGGCCGAGCTGCTCGGAGATCTTCGCCAGCTGTGCCAGCCGCTTCTCCAGCGACGGGTGGGTGGAGAGCAGCTGCGAGGCGGTCTCCCGGGCGCTCAGCGCGGGGGCGAACCAGAAGGCGTTGTAGGGCTGGGACTTGCGCAGGTCCTCGGTGGGGATGGCCGCGATCTGTCCGGTCACCTTGGTCAGGGCCGAGGCCAGGGCGCTGGGCCGGCCGGTGAGCTGGGCTGCGGCCCGGTCGGCGGCCAGCTCGCGGTAGCGGGAGAGCAGCCGGGTGAGCAGGAAGCTGATCGCGTAGACGACCATCGACACCAGCGGGATGATCAGCGCCACGATGGCCGCGTTCTGGTCGTTGTTGTTGCGCCCGCCGCCCATGAACCCGCCGTACACGGCGATCCGGGTCATCGCCCCGGCGAGCACGCCGAGGAAGCCGGCGATGGTCATCACGGCGACGTCCCGGTGGGCGACGTGCGACAGCTCGTGCGCCAGGACGCCTTCCAGTTCCTCCGGTTCGAGCCGGCGCAGCAGGCCGGTGGTGACGCACACCACCGCGTTCTGCGGGTTGCGGCCGGTGGCGAAGGCGTTGGGCATGTCGTTGTCGGCGACCGCCACGCGGGGCTTGGGCATGTCGGCCAGGGCGCAGAGCCGGTCGATGGTGCCGTGCAGCTTGGGGTACTGCTCCTCGGTCACCTGGTGGGCGCCCATCGCCCGCTCGGTGATCTTGTCGCTGAACCAGAACTGGGCCACGAACAGCCCGCCGGAGATCAGCAGGATCAGCGGCCAGGCCCCGCGCAGCAGCGCGATCAGCAGGCCCGTGAAACCGACGTACAGCAGCCCGATCACGAACATCGTCGCGACCATGCGGCCGGTCAGGCCGCGGTCGGGCGCGAAACGGGTGTGCTGGCCCGAGCTCGACATCGCTTGCTCCTCCATTCGCCGTCGCTTTCGATGCTGCCACCCGGACGGCCCCCGAGCACCATCCCGTGCACGGGGAGTGTCGCGGCCCCCCACCTCGAACTGCGGGCAGGATCACCCCGGGCGGGCCGTTCCTGCGAAAGGACCCGGGCCTTACACTGGCAGGTACGGTTTTGGCACTCGTGTGCGCAGAGTGCCAGGGTCGGGGTCCTTCCCCGGAGCGGCCCGCAGCATCACAGACAGACGGACAACGTGCGAAGACGGAGGTGCGTGCCCCATGGCCGGTGAGGTCCGCCAACTGGACGACCGCAAGCTCGCCGTTCTGCGTGCCATCGTCCAGGACTACGTGGGCACCGAGGAGCCGGTCGGCTCCAAGGCCCTGGTGGACCGGCACAACCTCGGGGTCTCCCCGGCCACCGTGCGCAACGACATGGCGGCGCTGGAGGAGGAGGGGTACATCCACCAGCCGCACACCAGCGCGGGGCGCATCCCCACCGACAAGGGCTACCGGCTGTTCGTCGACAAGCTGGCCGAGGTCAAGCCGATGAGCGCTCCGGAGCGCCGGGCGATCCGGCACTTCCTGGACGGCGCCGTCGACCTGGACGACGTGGTCGCCCGCACGGTGCGGCTGCTCGCCCAGCTGACCCGGCAGGTTGCCGTGGTCCAGTACCCCTCGCTGACCCGTTCCACCGTCCGGCACATCGAGCTGGTGGCGCTGGCGCCGGCCAAGGTGATGCTGGTCCTGATCACCAACACCGGCAGGGTCGAGCAGCGGATGGTCGACTGCCCGGGCACGGTCGGCGAGACGGTCCTGGCCGACCTGCGCGCGCGGATCAACGCGCGGGCGGCCGGCCAGCGGCTGCCGGACGTCCCGGGCCTGCTGGAGGAGCTTCCGGCCGCCTTCGAGCAGATCGACCGGCCGACCGTCAGCACGGTCCTGGCGACCCTGTTCGAGGCGCTGGCCGAGCAGAACGAGGAGCGGATCATGCTGGCCGGCACGGCCAACCTGACCCGTTTGGGGCACGACTTCCCGCTCACCATCCAGCCGGTGCTGGAGGCCCTGGAGGAGCAGGTCGTCCTGCTCCGCCTCCTGGGTGAGACCACGGACGCCGCGATGACGGTCCGAATCGGGCGGGAGAACGCGTACGAAGGGCTGAATTCCACTTCGGTGGTGTCAGTCGGCTACGGTTCGGGCGACGAGAGCGTGGCCAAACTGGGTGTGATCGGTCCGACCCGGATGGACTACCCGGGCACAATGGGGGCGGTGCGAGCAGTGGCACGGTACGTGGGTCAGATCCTGGCCGAGTCGTAGCAAGCAGACCGCTGTCACAGAGGTGACAGCGGTGTCCAGTCGCACTACTACAGGCGGAACAAGCGGAGCATTTGGTGGCCACGGACTACTACGCGGTACTCGGCGTCCGACGGGATGCGGGGCAGGACGAGATCAAGAAGGCGTTCCGGCGCCTGGCACGCGAACTGCACCCGGACGTCAACCCGGACCCGAAGACGCAGGAGCGGTTCAAGGAGATCAACGCCGCCTACGAGGTGCTCTCCGACCCGCAGAAGCGCCAGGTCTACGACCTCGGCGGCGACCCGCTGTCGCCGGGCGGCGGCGGTGGCGCGGGCGGCTTCGGCGCCGGCGCGGCGGGCTTCGGCTTCTCCGACATCATGGACGCCTTCTTCGGCGCCGCGGCCGGCCAGCGCGGCCCGCGCTCGCGCACCCGCCGCGGCCAGGACGCCATGATCCGGCTGGAGATCACCCTGGAGGAGGCCGCCTTCGGCACCACCAAGGAACTCCAGGTCGACACCGCCGTCACCTGCACCACCTGCAACGGCGAGGGCGCGGCCCCCGGTACCTCCGCGCAGACCTGCGACATGTGCCGCGGCAAGGGCGAGGTCTCCCAGGTCACCCGCTCCTTCCTGGGGCAGGTCATGACCTCCCGCCCCTGTCCGCAGTGCCAGGGCTTCGGCACCGTCGTGCCGACCCCGTGCCCGGAGTGCGCCGGTGACGGCCGGGTCCGCGCCCGCCGCACCCTGACGGTCAAGATCCCGGCCGGTGTCGACAACGGCACCCGGATCCAGCTGGCCGGCGAGGGCGAGGTCGGCCCCGGCGGCGGCCCGGCCGGCGACCTGTACGTCGAGATCGCCGAGACCACCCACACCGTCTTCCAGCGGCGCGGGGACGACCTGCACTGCACCGTCACCATCCCGATGACGGCCGCCGCGCTCGGCACCCAGGTGCCGCTGCAGACCCTGGACGGACTGGAGGAGGTCGACATCCGGCCCGGCACCCAGTCCGGTCAGTCGATCCCGCTGCACGGCCGGGGCATCACCCACCTGCGCGGGGGCGGCCGGGGCGACCTGATAGTGCATGTCGAGGTGCAGACGCCCACCAAGCTCGACCCCGAGCAGGAGGAACTGCTGCGCCGGCTCTCCATCCTGCGCGGTGAGGAGCGCCCGTCCGGCCAGTTCGCGCCGGGCCAGCAGGGCCTGTTCTCGCGACTGAAGGACGCCTTCAACGGCCGGTAGGCCGTCCGGGAGGGGGTGCCGGGGTTCCAGGGCCAGGCCCTG